>NZ_JBWQQI010000012.1:0-224027 GCF_056619545.1 Paraburkholderia sp. SSBN10T | reverse complement strand
TTCCCACCTTAGTGACACAGCGCTCATCCACCCCACTCCGCACTGCGTGCGTCGCGGATGGGTCTGCATGGGAAAGCGGGTTTGCCTGAGAAAGCGGGCCTGTCAGGGAAAGGGGGCTATCAGGGTTTGAGGCCAATGGTCCGGTCGTGCAGCGGCACCAGGAACAATGGGATGGACTCCTCCTCACCTGGTTGGCACTCGGCATCAGCGACGTGGTTGACCGGTCGGCACGCCGCCGGCGCTACCGTACCGATAGCGGGCAAGCTAAAGATCGCTGGAATACCTACGGAGTATGCAGAAAGCGTTATGCCCCTCGGCGGGGCGCGCAGCGCAACGCTGGAACGAATGAGTGCCTTGTCACTAAGTAGGGTGGTGCGAGGGCCGGTCCTCGTGCGCACCACTCCGCGGCGGCCTGAGTGGTGGACACCTAAGAGCTAGCGGTTGTCAGCCCGCTTTCTTTTGCCTACTTTTCTTTGCGGCGGCAAAGAAAAGTAGGTGCCGCCCCGCACAGGGGCAACGCGAATAAACCAATAACACAGCAAGGAAAGGCCAAAACAGCAAGAACAACAACCAAAGCGCCGCACAGGCAAAAAAAAGCCTCAAACAACCACAGTCTGCGCCTCACCCTCAGCACTATTCCGAACAGTACCGATCTTCCAAACCTGCTCACCGGCGGCAGCCAACACCCCAACAGCCTTATCAGCATCCTCAGCCGCGACAATCACAGCCATGCCAATCCCGCAATTGAACACCCGATGCATCTCAGCATCGGCAACACCGCCATGCTTCTGCAACCACGAGAACAGCGGCGGCAGCGGCCAGGCCCGATGATCCAGTTCGGCCGTCAAGCCAGCACGCAAAACCCGCGGAATGTTCTCCACCAGCCCGCCGCCGGTGATATGCGCCATGCCCTTCACGGAAATCTGCTCCATCAACGACAGCAACGGCTTCACATAAATATGCGTAGGCGCCATCAGCGCATCGGCAAGCGAGCGGCCATCGAAGTCAGCCGAAAGATCCGGCTGCGCCCGCTCGATAATCTTGCGCACCAGCGAAAAACCGTTCGAATGAATGCCGCTCGAAGCCAGACCCAGCACAACATCACCCGGCGTAATCGTGCTGCCGTCGATAATCTTGCTCTTTTCGACCGCACCCACCGCAAAACCAGCCAGATCGTATTCGCCGTCGGGATACATGCCCGGCATTTCCGCCGTTTCGCCGCCAATCAGCGCACAGCCAGCCAGTTCGCAACCCTGTGCGATACCCTTCACCACCGTCGCGGCAGTGCCGACATCGAGCTTGCCGCAGGCAAAGTAGTCGAGAAAGAACAGCGGCTCGGCGCCCTGCACCAGGATATCGTTGACGCTCATCGCCACCAGATCCTGACCTACCGTATCGTGCTTGTTCAGATGAAACGCCAGCTTCAGCTTGGTGCCCACGCCGTCCGTGCCCGAGACCAGCACCGGTTCGCGGTATTTTTTCGGCACCTCGAAGAGCGCGCCAAACCCGCCGATGCCACCCAGCACACCGTCACGCAACGTCTTTTTGGCAAAGGGCTTGATCGCGTCGACAAGGGCGTCGCCCGCGTCGATGTCCACGCCGGCGTCGCGATACGACAGACCTTGGGCCGACTCAGTTGAATGCTGGGCGGATTTCGGTTGATTCATGGGGAAGAGCTCGAAGGTCGGTAAAATGCGATTTTACCCGATGCCGATCCAGAGTTGACGCTTTAGCGCTTACTCTGGTCCCATACAGAGCTGCCGGCCGCCTGGCTGGACTTTCCCCGCGCAACACCTCAGGAAACCCATTTTGCAGCAGAACTCCTCGATTCTGACACCGTATCAGCGCCGCGCCTTCGTCTGGGTCGCCATCGCGCTCGGCCTCGGCATCCTGCTCTGGCTGCTCAGCCCAGTGCTCACGCCGTTCCTGCTCGGGGCGATCCTCGCCTACATCCTGCAACCGGGCGTTGCGTGGCTGGTCCGGCGGCGCGTGCCGCGCGGCCTCGCCGCCCTGTTGATGATGCTGGTCTTCACGCTCCTGCTCACCATCATGATCCTGCTCGTGCTGGTGGTGATCCAGAAGGAGGGCCCGCAGCTCAAGCAGCAGGTGCCGGTACTGTTCGCGCACGTCAGCGCCTGGCTGCAACCCAAGCTCGCCCTGCTCGGCCTCGCCGATTCGCTCGACTTCGCCAGCATCCGCGACCTCGTGATGGGTCAGCTCGAAGGCAGCGCCCAAACCGTCGCGCTCTATGCGTGGACTTCGATCCGCACCAGCGGCAACGTGATGATCACCTTGATCGGCAACGTCGTGATGGTGCCGCTCGTGCTGTTCTACCTGCTGTACGACTGGAACCGCATGCTCGAGCGCGCCGAAAGCTTCGTGCCGCGCCGCTGGCTCGCCAAGACCGTGCAGCTCGCCCGCGACATGGATCAGATGCTCTCGCAATACCTGCGTGGCCAGTTGCTTGTCATGGGCGTACTCGCCGTGTTCTACGCGGTCGCGTTGACCATCGCCGGCTTCGAGATCGCGCTGCCGGTCGGTATTTTTACCGGCGTGGCGGTCTTCATTCCCTATATCGGCTATGCCACAGGTCTCGCGCTGGCGCTGCTCGCAGCGCTGCTGCAATTCGGCGACTGGTACGGTTTTGGCGCGGTCGCCATCATTTACGGTGTCGGACAGATTCTCGAGAGCTTCTTCCTGACGCCGCGCCTCGTCGGCGAACGGATCGGCCTGCACCCGCTCGCCGTGATCTTCGCCTTGCTCGCGTTCGGCCAACTGTTCGGCTTTTTCGGCGTATTGCTGGCGCTGCCCGTTAGCGCGATCCTGTCGGTGGCCCTGCGCGAGCTGCGGCAAGGCTATCTGTCGAGCACGCTCTACAAGAACTGACTATTTACCGGCTAACTCGCTCACCGACTGCTAGCGGTTCCATTTCCGGCTTCTACTACTGTGCTTCGTCAACTGACGCTCGATCTCGGCACCCCGCCGCCATCGACATTCGACAATTTCTTCGCCGGCGCCAACGCCGAGCTGGTCACGCGGCTGCGCGAGCTGGAAGGCGCGCTTGCGGCCGGCCCCGTGGCCGACCGCAGCTTCTACATCTGGGGCGAGGCCGGCAGCGGCCGCACCCACCTGTTGCAGGCGCTGGTCCATGAGGCGCAGCCCGGGCACGCCCGCTTTGCAAGCCCGCAGAGCAGCCTCGCCGCCTTTGCCTTCGATCCGCGCATCGCGCTATACGCGATCGACGATTGCGACGGCCTGTCCGGCGCACAGCAGATCGCCGCGTTCAACCTCTTCAACGAAGTGCGCGCCCACCCCACCAGCGCGCTGGTGGCGGCCGGCAATGCCGCGCCGATCGGGCTGGCGGTGCGTGAAGACCTGCGCACGCGGCTCGGCTGGGGTCTCGTGTTCCATCTCGCGCCGCTGCCGGACGAAGGCAAGGCCGCCGTGCTCAAGCACGCCGCCCGCGAACGCGGCATCGCGCTTGCCGACGACGTGCCGGCCTATCTGCTCACGCACTTCCGGCGCGACATGCCGAGCCTGATGGCCTTGCTGGACGCGCTCGACCGCTTCTCGCTCGAACAGAAACGGGCGGTCACCCTGCCGCTGTTGCGCACCATGCTGGCATCCCCGGCTGGCACTGAAGAATTGAGAACGGCAACCGTTTCACCCGCTTCAAGTAAAATGAGCCCCCATGGCTAATCTCGCTCTCTTCGACCTCGACCACACGCTCATCCCCACCGACAGCGACCACGAATGGGGCCGCTTCATGGTGAAACACGGCATGGTCGACGCCGAAAATTTCGCGCGTGAAAACGACCGCTTCTTTGCCGACTACAAGGCCGGCAAGCTCGATATTCACGCCTACCTCGTCGCCATGCTGACGCCGCTCGCAAAGTACTCGCGCACGCAGCTCGCCGAGTACCACCAGATGTACATGCACGAAGTGATCAAGCCCGCCATCGTGCCGGCCGCGCTCGAACTGGTGCGCCGGCACCGCGATGCGGGCGACCTGTGCTGCGTGGTCACCGCCACCAACGAATTCATCACCGGCCCGATCGCCGCCGTGTTCGGTGTCGACAAGCTGATCGCCTGCGAAGCGGAAACCGTCGACGGCCAGCCGCACTCGGACTACACCGGCCGTCCCACCGGCACGCCCAGCTACAAGGAAGGCAAGATCGTCCGTACCGAGGCCTGGCTCGCCTCGCTCGGCAAGACATGGTCTGACTTCGAGCACAGCTATTTCTATAGCGATTCCCACAACGACATCCCCCTGCTCGAAAAGGTCACCGACCCGATCGCGACCAATCCGGACGACACGCTGCGCGCCCACGCGCAAGCACACGGCTGGCGCATCCTAGAACTCTTTCAACCCACGTGATCAAAAAACTTATCCGCAAACTGTTCGGACAGGATCCGGCACCCGCTGACGCTACCGCACCCTCCGAAGCAGACCAGGCTGCACGCACGCAAGCCGGGGCCGCCCGCAGCGATGCCACTCCCGCCAAACCGCGCCGCAAGCCCGCCGCGCGCGACACCGCCAAGGCCGCACGCGATCCGGAAGCGCCGGTGATCATTTCCGCGGATGTGCACGGCATCAACCCCGCGCTGATCTCGCGCAATGCCATTCGCGTCACCGAAGGCCTGCAGCAGGCCGGCCACCGGGCGTTTATCGTCGGCGGCGCCGTGCGCGACCTGCTGCTCGGCATCGCGCCGAAAGACTTCGACGTCGCCACCGACGCCACCCCCGAACAGGTGCAGAAGCTGTTCCGCCGCGCGCGCATCATCGGCCGGCGCTTCCAGATCGTGCATGTGCAGTTCGGCCAGGAAATCATCGAAACCTCGACGTTCCGTGCGCTCGTCGATCCGCCCGCGGCCGACGCGGCGCCGCCGCGGCGCCTCAAACGCGACGAGCTCGATCGCCGCACTCACGCCGTCGACGCGAGCGGCCGCGTGCTGCGCGACAACGTCTGGGGCGAGCAGCACGAGGACGCCACCCGCCGCGACTTCACCATCAACGCGATGTACTACGATCCGGCCACGCAGACCGTGCTGGACTATCACAACGGCATGGCCGACATGCGCACCCGCCTGTTACGCATGATCGGCGACCCCGCCACGCGTTACCGCGAAGATCCGGTACGCATGCTGCGCGTGGTGCGTTTTGCCGCCAAGCTCGGCTTCGAGATCGAAGACGCCACGCGCGCGCCGATCAAGGAGATGGCCGACCTGATCAACAACGTGCCGGCTGCGCGTCTGTTCGACGAAATGCTCAAGCTGTTGCTGTCGGGCCACGCGCTCGCCTGCCTGCAACGTCTGCGCCAGGAGGGCCTGCATCACGGCCTGTTGCCGCTGCTCGACGTGGTGCTCGAACAGCCGCATGGCGAGAAATTCATCACGCTCGCGCTCACCAATACGGATAAACGCGTGCGCGCCGGCAAGCCGGTCTCGCCGGGCTTCCTGTTCGCCACGCTGCTCTGGCACGACGTGCAGCAGCGCTGGCAGGCATTCGAGGCGCAGGGCGAATATCCGGTGCCCGCGCTGCACCGCGCGATGGACGAGGTGCTCGACATGCAGACCGAGAAGCTGGCGATCCACAAGCGCTTCTCGTCGGACATGCGCGAGATCTGGGGCCTGCAGCTACGCCTCGAAAAACGTTCGGGCCGCAGCGCGCTGAAGCTGCTGGAACACCAAAGATTTAGAGCGGGGTATGATTTCCTCCTGTTGCGCTGCGAATCGGGCGAACTCGAGGAGTCGGTCGGTGCGTGGTGGACGGAGTTCATCGACGGAGACGCCGCTGCGCGCGAGACGCTGCTCACGCAAGGCGGGAGGGACCGGAGCCCCAAGAAACGCCGGCGGCGCAGTAGCAGCGCCAGAAACCGCAAGCCGGGCGACGGAATGGAGGGCGGTGCAGCCGTGGACCGCGCAGCAGACGACGTGAGCCATGGCGGCTCGCACGAAGACTGACGCGGCCGCGTTGCGGGCCGTCGAACGATAGTCGCAGGAAGTGATGCCATGACGGTTGCTTATCTCGGCCTCGGCGCAAATCTCGGGGACGCGCGCCAGACCCTGAAAGACGCGGTGGTGTGCCTCGCTCAACAGCACACCATCACCGTGCTCGCCAAGTCGAGCGTGTATCGCACCGCCCCGATCGACGCGGGTGGTGACGACTACTACAACTGCGTCGTGAAGCTCGAAACGACGCTGCCGGTTCGGCATTTGCTCTCGCTGTGCCACAAGATCGAGCTGCACTTCGGCCGCGAGCGGCCGTTTCGCAACGCGCCCCGCACGCTCGATCTCGATATCCTGCTCTACGGCGATCACTCGATCGACGAACCCGATCTGATCGTGCCGCACCCGCGTCTCATCGAGCGCGCGTTCGCTCTGGTGCCGCTGGTCGAACTCGACCCGGCTCTCACGATTCCCCAGCACGGCCGCGCGGACGCGTTCCTCACGGCCGTCGCCGATCAGCGCATCGAAAAGATGAGATCGCCGTGCCAGTGCCCGGTGCTCAATGCGCTCGGCGGTGGCGACAGGGAAGCCACCAAGGTCACCAAAGGCCCTTGCTCATGAACGCCTCCCCGCTGACGGTCACGGCGCCTCAGCTACACCCGCCGTTCCGCTACATTGCGATTGAAGGGCCGATCGCCGTCGGCAAGACTTCACTGGCGCGCCGTCTGGCCGAACGATGGTCGATGCACGCGTTGTTCGAGCGGCCCCAGGACAATCCGTTTCTCGAGCGCTTCTATCGCGACACCGCCCGGTACGCATTGCCCGCGCAACTGCATTTCGCGCTGCAGCGTGCGCAACAGGCACAGGAGGTGATGGCGCTGTACGCGTCCGGTACGCCCCTGATCGCCGATTTCATGACGCAGAAAAACGAGATCTTCGCGCGGCTCACGCTGCCCGAAGACGAATGGCAACTGTACCGCGCGCTCGCGAGGCGCATCGACGCGGGCACCGATCCCCAGGCGCCCCGAGCGGGCGCAGCGGGCAACCCGGGCGCGGCACCGGCACCGGATTTCGTCGTGTACCTGCAAGCCAGCCCGGAAGTGCTGTTCGCACGCATCCAGCGGCGCGCCGTACCGATGGAACTGCAGATTTCGGATGCGTACCTGCACGCCCTGTGCGATGCGTATAACGAGTTTTTCTATCACTACGACCGCACCCCTGTGCTGACGGTCAACGCCGAACACCTGAATCCGCTCGACTCGGACGCGGACCTTGCACTGCTCGTCGAGCGCATCGGGACGATGCGCGGGCGCAAGGAATACTTTGTCAAAGGCACCTCGCTTTAAGCGACGTCGCCGTCCTCTTTCTTCAACGGATGACCTCATGACCTATTTGCAGGAAACGAGCCGCAACGCCATTACGGTACCGAAGCTGCAGGCGATGCGTGATGCCGGCGAGAAGATCGCCATGCTCACCTGTTACGACGCGAGTTTTGCGGCGCTGCTGGATCGCGCGGGGGTCGACGTATTGCTGATTGGCGACTCGCTGGGCAACGTGGTGCAAGGCCAGACCACGACGCTGCCGGTCACGCTCGCCGAGATTGCTTATCACACCGCCTGCGTGGTGCGGGCGCGGCCGTCGGCGCTGGTCGTTGCCGACCTGCCGTTCGGCACCTACGGCACGCCGGAGGCGGCGTTCGCCAGCTCGGCGGAATTGATGCGCGCCGGCGCCCAGATGATCAAGCTGGAAGGCGGCGAGTGGCTGGCCGATACAGTGCGCTTCCTGGTGGAGCGGGCGGTTCCGGTGTGTGCTCACATCGGCCTCACGCCGCAATCGGTGCACGCGTTCGGCGGCTTCAAGGTGCAGGGCAAGACGGAAGCCGCCGCCAGCCAGTTGCTGCGCGATGCGCTCGCCGTCCAGCAAGCGGGCGCGCAACTGCTGGTGATGGAAGCGATCCCCACCCTGCTCGCCGCCGAAGTGACCAAACAGTTGCGGATTCCCACCATCGGCATCGGCGCGGGCGTGGATTGCTCGGGTCAGGTGCTGGTGCTGCACGACATGCTGGGGATTTTCCCCGGCAAGCGGCCGCGCTTCGTGAAGGATTTCATGCAAGGGCAGCCGAACATCGGCGCCGCCATCGAGGCGTATGTCCGCGCCGTCAAGGATGGTTCGTTTCCGGGACCGGAACATACGTTTTGAGATCGCTGCCGGGCGACCGCCGCGGTCGCCCATCGAGGTAACGCATGTCGAAATACTGCGGCACGCGTGTGATCTACCAGGACTAACCGCGGCTCATGTGAGCCGCGCCGTACGCTACAGGACGCGCGCCTGCACGGCGCCGCGCAAGGCGTTGCAAACGAGCAGCGCCTCGCCATTCAGGATGTCGGCGCGCGTTAGCACACGCTCAGCCGCATTTAGATCCGCATCTTCCAGCAGCACGCCGCGCATCACGCCAGGCAACACCCCCGACGACAACGGCGGAGTCCACCAGCGTCCGGCCAGCTTCACGAACACATTCGAGCGGCCGCCTTCCGTCAATTCGCCGCGCTCATTGAAGAACAACGTGTCGAAGGCGCCGAGCGCCTCCGCATTGCGCCAACCGCGGTCGTAGTCCGCGCGGCGCGTGGTTTTGTGACGCAACAGCGCATCGCCGGCCTGGGTCGCGGCGAAGCCGTGATCCGGTGCGAGCAGCACGCCGACTACGCTGTCGGCGAGCGGCGTCAATGGTGCAGCGCTAAGTTGCACGGCGCCGCTCTTGGCGAGCGCGAGCCGCACGCGATGCGGCATTCCCGCCGGGAGTTCCGCGCACTGCGCTTCGACGCGCGCCCGCAAGCCGGCTTCGTCGAAACGGAAACCGAGCCATGCCGCGCTCGTCGCGAGCCGCGCGAGATGGCGTGCAAGGTGCCGGACGCCGTCCTCATGCGTCGCGTACATTGTCTCGAATAGCTCAAAGCCGGGATCGGCATCGGTCAGGAAGCTGGCTTTCAATTGGCACTCCGCATATTCATCGGCAGCGACACTATCCAGTACGATCCCCGCACCCACGCCCATGCTGCCCCGGCGCTCGCCGGCGCTGCGCGCCGGCGCATCGAGCACCAGGGTTCGAATCGCGACGGACAGGCAGAAATCGCCGCAAGCGTTCTGGGTTGCGTTGGACAGAGCGGGAGCGCTCGTCTGGGACAAGCCTTCCGGCAGATCCGGGGAGCCGGGGGCGGCCGCTACGTCTGCTACGGCCGCTGCGTCGAGCCAGCCGATCGTACCGGTATAGAGGCCGCGCGGCGTGCTTTCGAGCGTGTCGATCAACTGCATCGTGCGATGCTTCGGCGCCCCGGTGATCGATCCGCAGGGGAACAAGGCGCGCAGCATGTCGGCAAACGAGGTTCGCGCGCGTAACGTCGCTTCCACCGTCGACGTCATCTGCCACACCGACGCATACGGCTCGACCGAAAACAACGCCGGCACCTTGACCGAACCTGTCTCGGCGACCCGCGAGAGGTCGTTGCGCAACAGGTCGACGATCATCACGTTTTCGGCGCGATTCTTGGGATCATTGGCAAGAAATTCCGCAGCGCGCCGATCGGCGACGGAGTCGTGCGGCGCACGCGGCGCGGTGCCTTTCATGGGACGCGCGCGCAGCCTCGCCCCCGCCTTCTCGACAAACAGCTCCGGCGAGCACGACAGCACCCAACGGTCGCCGGGCAACGCGATCAGCGCGCCGAACGGAACCGGCTGCCGCTCCCGCAGACGCCGGTACAGCCCAGCTGGCGTGCCAAAAACATCGAATCCGAGCCGGTAGGTGTAGTTGACCTGGTAGGAATCGCCGATCCGCAGCGCTTCATGGATCGCGCCGATCGCTGCTTCGAATTGCGCCCGATCGACGCTGCTGCGCACGCCAGCCGTCCCGGCCACTGACGGCTGCGCGGCGCCGCCGTCGCATTGCATCAGCCATGCATCGGCTTCGTCACGCGAGAGCTTCTCGCAGCGTTCGAACAATAAAAAACGCAGCGTGGCATCGCCACACTGCGTTTTCTGTTCACAAACCGACTCGCTATCGGGTAAAGGCGAGGCGTCGCCCGGCGAAGCGTCGCCCGGCGAAACCTCATCGCGGCCCGAAGCCAACCCCTCGCGAGGCCGCGGCTGCCCGGCACACCCGGAGGTCTCTGCCGCACGCTCCAGTACAAGCTGACGGCCGAACTCATAATTGCCCAGCACCACAGCGTGCAAACCACGACGCAGATCGGCCGCGACGGCAGCGCACACCGCATCGAGCTGCGCCTCGTCCGCGCAGACCCGTTCATGCAAAAACCGCGTGTAGAGACGGCTCGAGCGCCGCGCCGCCGTCGCGTCGCAATCGTCGAGCAATGCGAACACGGCGCCGCGATCATCAACCATCTTGCCTGCCGCCGACTTCAAACTGCCATTAATCGAAGAAGCTCTTCACGCGATCAAACCAGCTCTTGCTTTGCGGACTATGGCGCGCACCGCCCTCGACCAGCGATTTCTCGAACTGCTGCAGCAACTCGCGCTGCGGCTCAGTGAGCTTGACCGGCGTCTCGACCTGCACGTGCACGTACAGGTCGCCGGCAATGCTCGAACGCAGCCCCTTGATGCCCTTGCCGCGCAGACGGAACGTCTTGCCCGACTGGGTGCCTTCCGGCACGGTGAAGCTCGCGCGGCCCGCCAGCGTCGGCACTTCGATCTCGCCGCCGAGCGCCGCGGTGGTAAACGGAATCGGCATCTGGCAATGCAGGTCGTCGCCGTCGCGCTCGAACACCGAGTGCTGCTTGATATGAATCTCGACGTACAGGTCACCCGACGGACCGCCGTTGATGCCCGGCTCGCCGTTGCCGGCCGAGCGGATGCGCATGCCGTCGTCGATACCTGCCGGAATCTTCACTTCCAGCGTCTTGGTTTCCTTCACCTTGCCCGCGCCGTGGCAATGCACGCAAGGCTCGGGAATGTGGCTGCCGGTACCGTGACACTTCGGGCAAGTCTGCTGGATACTGAAAAAGCCCTGCGACATCCGCACCGAACCCGCGCCGTTACAGGTGGGGCAGGTTTCCGGCTTGGTGCCGGGCTTCGCGCCCGAGCCATGACAGATTTCGCACGATACCCAGCTCGGCACGCGGATTTGCGTGTCGTAGCCGTGCGCGGCCTGTTCCAGCGTGATTTCCATGCTGTAGCGCAAATCAGCGCCGCGATACACCTGCGGACCGGCACGGCCACCGCCGCGCGCGGCGCCGCCGGCCGCCTGGCCGAAAATGTCGCCGAAAATATCGCCGAATGCATCGGCAAACCCGCCGAAGCCCTGGGCGCCGGCGCCGCCCATGTTCGGGTCGACGCCTGCGTGGCCGTACTGGTCGTACGCCGCACGCTTCTGCGAGTCCGACAGCATTTCATAGGCTTCCTTCACCTCTTTGAAATGCTCTTCCGCATCCTTGTTGCCCGGATTGCGGTCAGGGTGATGCTTCATCGCAAGCTTGCGATAAGCCTTCTTGATTTCGTCGTCGCTCGAGTTCTTTGCGACGCCCAGAACCTCGTAGTAATCCCGTTTCGCCATATCGGTTCAACGCCCTCCGCGCAGCAAGGCACGGCGGCTCCTCTTGAATGCTGGAGTCTCGCGACTCGTCCGGCCGCCGCTCGCCCGTCATTTATACGGTTCGAGCAACGCCTCCATAAAACAAATGTGCCCGGAGAGCCCAAAAGGCTCACCAGGCGCGATAACCGCTTTGCAGGCTGACGCACCCGAAACGGGTGCAGACCGTTTTTCTGCCAGGCCGCACACATTGCTGTGTGCGGCTTTACGGTCAAATTGCAACCTGGCTTTAGTCCTTCTTCACTTCCTTGAATTCGGCGTCGACCACGTCGTCTTCCGGCTGGCTGGCGCCACCGGCCGAAGCACCGCCGCCCGGTGCAGCGCCCGCGGCACCTGCCGCCGCGCCTGCTGCACCTTGCGCAGCCTGCATGTCGGCGTACATCTTTTCGCCGAGCTTCTGCGAGGCCGTTGCCACAACTTCGATCTTCGCTTCGATCGCCGCCTTGTCGCTCGAACTGCTCTTCAGCGTTTCTTCGAGGTCCTTCAGCGCAGCTTCGATCTTGTCCTTCTCAGCCGCGTCCAGCTTGTCGCCGTATTCGGTGAGCGCCTTCTTCGTGCTGTGCACCAGCGCATCGCCCTGGTTGCGGGCATCGGCCAGCTCACGCAGCTTGTGATCTTCTTCCGCGTTCGCTTCGGCGTCCTTCACCATCTTTTCGATCTCGGCTTCCGACAGACCCGAGTTCGCCTTGATGACGATGCGGTTTTCCTTACCCGTCGCCTTATCCTTCGCGCCGACGTGCAGAATGCCGTTCGCGTCGATGTCGAAGCTCACTTCGATCTGCGGCACGCCGCGCGGTGCCGGCGGAATGCCTTCGAGGTTGAACTCGCCCAGCAGCTTGTTGCCGGCTGCCATTTCGCGTTCGCCCTGGAACACCTTGATCGTCACGGCGCCCTGGTTGTCATCGGCCGTCGAATACACTTGCGCGTGCTTGGTCGGGATCGTGGTGTTCTTGTTGATCATCTTCGTCATCACGCCGCCGAGCGTTTCGATGCCGAGCGACAGCGGAGTCACGTCGAGCAGCAGCACGTCCTTGCGGTCGCCCGACAGAACCTGGCCTTGAATCGCGGCGCCCACGGCCACGGCTTCATCCGGGTTCACGTCACGGCGCGGGTCCTTGCCGAAGAATTCCTTAACCTTTTCCTGCACCTTCGGCATACGCGTCATACCGCCGACGAGAATCACGTCGTCGATCTCGCCGACCTTCACGCCCGCGTCCTTGATAGCCAGACGGCACGGTTCGATGGTGCGTTCGATCAGTTCTTCCACCAGTGCTTCGAGCTTTGCACGCGTAATCTTCAGGTTCAAGTGCTTCGGACCCGACGCGTCTGCCGTGATGTACGGCAGGTTGATTTCGGTTTGCTGGCTCGACGACAGTTCGATCTTCGCCTTTTCAGCCGATTCCTTCAGGCGTTGCAGCGCCAGCACGTCCTTCGACAGGTCGACGCCCTGTTCCTTCTTGAACTCGCCGATGATGTAATCGATGATGCGCTGGTCGAAGTCTTCGCCGCCGAGGAACGTATCGCCGTTCGTCGAGAGCACTTCGAACTGCTTTTCACCGTCGACGTCTGCGATTTCGATGATGGAAATGTCGAACGTGCCGCCACCGAGGTCATACACCGCGATCTTGCGGTCGCCCTTTTCGTTCTTGTCGAGACCGAACGCGAGCGCTGCGGCGGTCGGTTCGTTGATGATCCGCTTGACTTCCAGACCGGCGATGCGGCCGGCGTCCTTGGTAGCCTGACGCTGGCTGTCGTTGAAGTACGCGGGAACCGTAATCACCGCTTCGGTGACCGGCTCGCCGAGGTAGTCTTCAGCGGTCTTCTTCATCTTGCGCAGCACTTCCGCCGAGATTTGCGGCGGAGCGAGCTTCTGGTCGCGCACTTCGACCCATGCGTCGCCGTTGTCAGCCTTGACGATCTTGTACGGCATCAGGCCGATGTCTTTCTGCACTTCCTTTTCTTCGAAGCGGCGGCCAATCAGGCGCTTGACCGCATACAGCGTGTTGCGCGGGTTCGTGACCGACTGACGCTTCGCAGGCGCGCCGACGAGAATCTCGCCGTCTTCCATGTAAGCAATGATCGACGGCGTGGTGCGCGCACCTTCCGAGTTCTCGATCACCTTGACCGAATTGCCTTCCATGATCGCCACGCACGAGTTGGTCGTGCCGAGGTCGATGCCGATAATTTTGCCCATTTTCACTAATCTCCTGACTTTGATCGCTGCAGTAGGTTGCCTTGTGCCCTTCTGGCGGCAAGGCAACCCGCCTTCAATTCAAACCTGCACTCAACATAAGTGCGTCTGTATCGTTTTCAAGACCTTGAACCCAATACGGTCTTTAATTTTTTTCAATCGCCTGCAACTTCGGAATGGGTAGGGCCGCGATCGGCGCTGCCGGCTGCTGTGAGCGCCGCGTCGAACGAGTCGGCGCTCAACTCCTGCATCCCGAACACGGCAAAAGCCGTGGCGTCGACGGGAAGGTTGGCCATGATAGCGGGGTGCCGGCCCGGGAGCGCCTGAGCTATGCCTTACGCTTACTTCGGCTGGGAGACGGTGACAAGCGCCGGACGCAGGACGCGGTCGGCAATCACGTAACCCTTCTGCAGCACGGAGACGACTGTGTTCGGATCCTGCTCGGCCGGCACCATCGAAATAGCCTGGTGACGATGCGGGTCGAACTTCTCGCCGGCCGGCGGATTGATCGCGACCACACGGCCCTTCTCCAGCGCACCGCTCAACTGACGCAGCGTCAGTTCGACGCCTTCGCGAACCTTCTGCAGATCGTCGGACGAGTGGGCAACGGCCGCCTCGAGACTGTCGACCACCGGCAGCAGATGCTCGGCAAAGCTTTCGATGGCGAACTTGTGGGCCTTGGCGACGTCTTCCTGCGCACGGCGGCGCACGTTTTCGGTTTCGGCCTTGGCACGCAGGAAGCTCTCCTGCAATTCCGCGATCCTGGCCTGCGCTTCGGCCAGGGCGGCTTCGGCGCCAGCCGGCGCGGCAGCCTCAGACGCAGCTTCAGCCGGGTTGGCTTCCGGCTGGGCCGCGGCGGCCTCGGCGGCCTGGCGCGCGGCTTCTTCGGCGGACGTGGGATTCTGGCTCGTCGGATTCTCTTGCGTGTTTTCCATGTCGCTGAAAGTCTTTAAAAATTAAAAGCCAAAGGGTGGCCGCACGGGTTTCCGAGGGGCTCGCTCGAGCGTTGCGGAAACGCCACACACCACCGCTCATCGTCGCTGCAGTTGGGGGCTCAAACCACGATTTCAAGGCGTCAAAAGGAACTTTTTGCACCGCAGCAGTGCGGTAGAAATGCCTCGTTACAACCATTACTCTGACTTCATCAGAATGAGATTGAGCGTGCTCGTGGACTGACCTACACTCCAGTTATCGTCGGGAAACGCACGTTAACCCTAACCCGGCATATACCACTCCATCTAGCTCAACGCGCGGGTTCGTACTGCATCCTTTCGGGGGAGTACCGTGAAACTGACCTTTGCAATATCCGTGGTCGCCTTGGTGCTCATCGCGGGAACCACGACTATCTGCATGTCCGGCGCCGTCAACGACAATACGACGGAGTATGGCGGCGTGCATGCCACCATGGAACAACTGTTCAATCCCCACCTGAAAGTTTGTCGATAATGCGCCGGTCGCGCTTGGTCGGGCGCCCGTGCAAAGCGGCGGCCGGTTCGCGAAAAGTCTTGCGCCGCTCCTGCTCCACCTGCCGCTTCAGCTTGCTGTCCTCAGTCTCTGCATAAAGCGTCTGCGCCACACTCGCCGGACCGCGCACGTCGCACACGCCCAGCACCTCCACCTGCCAGACGATCCGTTCGATCTCGATCTCAACGAGGTCGCCCACCCGCACGTCCTTGGCCGGCTTGACCGCCGCGCCGGCAATCCGCACATGGCCTTTGTCGACGGCGTCGGCCGCGAGCGAGCGAGTCTTGAAGAAACGGGCAGCCCATAGCCATTTGTCGATGCGCAAACGCGCACCGGGTTCAGTTGAAATCTTGTAGTTCATCGGTCAGTCCGGCGCCGCAAGCGGCGCACCAAGCGCTTTGAAACGATGCCGCACGGAAAACTCACGCCGTCACCGCACCTTGCACAGCCGCTGCCTGCACCGGCCAGCCCTGCAGATTCTGGGCGACGATCTCGCCCAGCGCGGCAATCCAGGCCTGCGAGGCGTTCAGGCAGGGAATCCGGTGAAACTCCTTGCCGCCGGCATGCATGAACTCGTCGCGAACCTCCATACCGATTTCCTCAATAGTTTCGAGGCAATCGGCAGTAAAACCCGGACAAAACACATCCGCACGGCGCACACCCGCCGCGCCGAGCTCCTTCAGTGTCGGCGCAGTGTAAGGCTGCAGCCACTCGGCCTTGCCGAAGCGCGACTGGAACGTGACACGGCACTCCACCGGCGTCAGCTCGAGCGCCTGCATCAGCAGCGCGCCGGTTTGCTGGCACTGGTCGTGGTACGGATCGCCCAGATCGAGCGTGCGCTTGGGTACGCCGTGGAAACTCAGCACCAGCTTATCGCCGGCCGCGAAGTCCGGGCGGCCGTGCGTGTGCCAGTAATGGTGCACTTGCGCGGCCAGCGCCGCGATATAGGCGGGATGGTCGGCGTATTGGCGGATGGTGCGGATTTCCGGCTGGTTGCGCATGCGCTTGAGCGCGGAAAAAGCGTCGTCGAAGGCCGTCGCCGTGGTGGACGACGAGTATTGCGGGTACATCGGCACCAGCAGCACACGCTCGGCGCCGGCCAGCTTCAACTGGTTCAGCATGGCCGGGATGCCCGGCATGCCGTAGCGCATGGCGTACTCGACGATCACCGTGTAGTCGTTCACCTGCAGCAGATGCCTCAGCCCTTCCACCTGCTTCTCCGTGAACACGCGCAAGGGCGACCCCTCCGGCGTCCACACCGCGGCATATTTCTTCGCCGACGAGAGACCGCGCGACGGCAGGATCAAAAGCCGCAGGATCACCTGCCAGATGACGGCCGGAATCTCGACCACCCGCGGGTCGGACAGAAACTGCGCCAGATAGCGGCGCACGGCCCGCGGCGTCGGGGCGTCCGGCGTGCCTAGATTGATCAGCAAGACCGCAACACGATGGGATGTGGCGGGCTGCGAAGGCCGCTCTAGATCGAAACGCATAGGCAACAGGGTTGGCCGCGTGCAGCCGGGAAACGGTTCAGGTGGAACCCATTATAGCGGGGCGGTCCGCCACGCATACCTGGCCATTCGGCCGATTGGCAAGCTCCCCGCCGCCCTGCATCATTGACGCCATGGCGTTGCGGCACGGGCCGGGCGGTTTGCACCGCCGGCGGCGCGCCAGCGCGGGCGGCTAGCCGGCCGCCGCTCGCGAGAACCGGCGCTTACTGCTGGCTGAGCGTCAGCGAGAGCAGCCGTGCCGTAATGTCGACGATCGGAATCACGCGGTTGTAGGCCATCCGCGTCGGCCCGATCACGCCGAGCGTGCCGACGATCTTGCCGTTCACTTCATACGGCGCGGTCACCACGCTCATTTCTTCGATCGGCACGAGATTCGATTCGCCGCCAATGAAAATCTGCACGCCCTGGGCGTGACTCGATACGTCGAGCAACTGAAGGAGGCTGGTCTTTTGGTCGAATACATCAAACAGCTTGCGCAGCCGCGCCATGTCGGAGGACAGGTCGGCGACTTCGAGCAGGTTGCGCTCACCCGAGATCAGCACGGTCTCGCCGGTGTCGGCTTCGTCGGTGCTCGCCGTCACGGCGGCGTGCATCAGCGTGGTCATGTCGCCGCGCAATGCGTCGATCTCTTCGCGCAGGCGCCGGCGCACTTCGTCGAACGACAGACCGGCGAAGTGGGCATTGATGTAATTGGAGGCCTCCACGAGCTGCGACGGCGAAAAATCGCGCTGGGTAGCCATGATGCGGTTCTGGACGTCGCCCTCAGGCGTAACGATGATGAGCAGGATGCGCTTGTCGGACAGGCGCATGAACTCGATCTGCTTGAACACGTGGCTGCGCCGCGGTGTCAGCACCACGCCGGCAAACTGCGACAGGTTGGACAGCACGCTCGCTGCCGCCGCTACGATCTTCTGCGGCTCGCCCGCCTGCAGCGTGGTCTTGACAGTGCGCGTGACGGCTTCTTCGTCAGCGGCCGACTCCACCGTCAGCATCGTGTCGACGAACAGGCGGTACCCACGGGGTGTCGGAATCCGGCCCGCCGAGGTATGCGGACTGATGACGAGCCCCAGCTCCTCCAGGTCGGACATCACGTTGCGGATAGTCGCCGGGCTCAGCTCGAGGCCGGAGTAGCGCGACAACGTGCGCGAGCCGACCGGCTGACCCTCGGCGATGTAGCGCTCGATCAACGTTTTGAGGAGGGTTTGTGCGCGGGGATCTAGCATGACGGAAAATTTTAGCCTAACGACGCAACGACCGCGAGCGCTAACAATTCTAGCGTTTCTGGCCACCTTACCCGAGCAGCGCGGACCGGGTGGGCCGCCCACCGCCTCGCACAAACCCGCTACTGCGGAAAGTGCGGGTTCGGCACGGCCTACGCCGCCTCCAGTCCCACGCAATTTGCTTGCGGTCATCAGGACTTCACCATTCTAACGACAATCCTGCGCTGACCGGACGGCGTACCGCTCACCCGCCCCGCGCCCGCCACCCAAGTGGCCGCGGACGGTTCTTTTCAGCCCCCACCTATGGTGTAATGCCGGCATGCAAGTTACCAGCCAGTTCAAGACCGTCGCGCTCGTCGGGCGCAGCAATACGCCAGGCATCGGCGAGCCGCTGACCGCGCTTGCCTCGTGCATCGCCAGGCGCGGCTTCGAGGTGGTGTTCGAAGCGGAAACCGCCGCGGAAATCGGCGTGACCGAATACCCCGCCTTGCGCCCGGCGGAGATCGGCGCGCGCGCCGACGTGGCTGTGGTGCTGGGTGGCGACGGCACGATGCTCGGCATCGGGCGTCAGCTTGCGCCCTACCGCACGCCGCTGATCGGCATCAACCACGGGCGAGTCGGCTTTATTACCGATATCCCGATTTCCGACATGCAGGAAATCGTCCCGCAAATGCTCGGCGGCCACTTCGAGCGCGAGGAACGCATGCTGCTGGAAGCGCGCATCATGCGCGACGGCAATCCGATCTACCACGCGCTGGCGTTCAACGACGTAGTGGTGAACCGCAGCGGCTTCTCGGGGATGGCGGAACTGCACGTGGCCGTCGACGGCCGCTTCATGTACAACCAGCGTTCGGACGGGCTGATCGTCGCCACGCCGACGGGCTCGACCGCGTACGCCCTGTCGTCGTCCGGGCCTATCCTGCATCCGCAGTTGCAAGGCATCGTGCTGGTGCCGATTGCGCCGCACGCGCTGTCCAACCGCCCTATCGTGCTGCCGGACGACTCGAAGGTCAGCATCCAGATCGTCTCCGGGCGTGACGTGAACGTCAATTTCGACATGCAGTCGTTCACCGCGCTCGAACACGCCGACACGATCGAAGTACGCCGCTCGCGCCATACCGTGCCGCTGCTGCACCCGATCGGCCACAGCCATTACGCGACGCTGCGCAAGAAACTGCACTGGAACGAATACCCGTCGCACGAAGACGACATCAAGCCCTGAACGGATCCCGAGCACCTGGCCGCAGCCGGTAACCCAAGCCACCACAGAACCTCCATGCTTCGCCACCTCTCGATACGCGACTTCGTCATCGTCGCCGCGCTCGATCTCGAATTCGACAGCGGCTTTACGGTTTTTTCGGGTGAAACGGGCGCCGGCAAGTCGATCCTGATCGACGCCCTGGCGCTGGCGCTCGGCGCCCGCGCCGACGCCGGCGTCGTGCGCACCGGCGAAGCTCGCGCGGACATCACCGCCGAATTCGAAACCCACGCGCAGATCGACCAGTGGCTCGACGAGCAGGCATTCGCCACGCCGGGGTCCACGGGTGCCTCAAACGGCGCCGGTGCTGCAGACGGCGCCGACCCGCACGGCAACACCGTCATGCTGCGGCGCGTGGTGGATGCGAACGGCCGCTCGCGCGCCTTCATCAACGGCACCGCGGCGACGCTTGCGCAACTGCGCGAGGTCGGGGAAATGCTGGTCGATATCCACGGGCAGCACGCCCACCAGTTGCTGATGCGCCCGGACGCGCAGCGCGAGCTGTTCGACACCCACGCCGGCCTCGTCGACAAGGCCGCCGTCGTGAGCCGCGCATGGCGCGCGTGGCGCGACAAGGTGCAGGCGGTGGAAACCGCCAGGACGCGCGACCGCGAACTGCAGCTCGAGCGCGAGCGTCTCGCCTGGCAATTGGCCGAACTCGACAAGCTCGCCCCGCAACCGGGTGAATGGGAAGAGGTCAACGCCGAACACAATCGCCTGTCGCATTCGGCCAATCTGATCGACGGCGTGCAAGGCGCGCTCAACGCGCTATCCGAGTCGGACGAGGCGATGATCACGCATCTCGCGTCGATCGTCTCGAAGCTGCGCGACCTGGCGGAGATCGATCCCGCGCTGAACGACGCCCTCGCCGCGCTCGAGCCGGCCGAGATCCAGTTGCAGGAAGCAGCCTATTCGCTGAGCCACTACGCGCAGCGGCTGGAACTCGATCCTGAGCGCCTCGCCCAGATCGAGAAACGCGTCGACGCCTTGCATTCGGCCGCGCGCAAGTTCCGCCTGCAACCAGAAACGCTGCCCGAGGAACACGCGGCCCGGCGTGCGCAGTTGGCTGCGCTCGATGCCGCCGCGGATCTGGAAGGTTTGCACGCCGCCGAGGCGAAAGCGAAGGAAGCCTATCTGGCCGAAGCCAAGCTGCTCTCGAAGGCACGCGCCAAGGCAGCCAAGGCATTGGGGACGGCGGTCACGACCGGCATGCAGGAACTGTCGATGAAAGGCGGCAGCTTCGAAGTCGCCCTGGTCGCACTGCCGGAAGGCGGCGTACACGGTCTGGAGCAGGTCGAGTTCCGCGTGGCGGGCCATGCCGGCGTGCCGCTGCGGCCGCTCGCCAAGGTCGCCTCGGGCGGCGAACTGGCGCGCATCAGCCTCGCGCTTGCCGTGATCGCCAGCGCCGCCAGCCCGACGCCGACCCTGATCTTCGACGAAGTGGATACCGGCATTGGCGGCGGAGTCGCGGAAGTGGTCGGACGGCTGCTGCATCAGCTCGGGCAGGCTCGCCAGGTGCTGTGCGTGACGCACTTGCCGCAAGTGGCCGCGCGCGGCGACCATCATTTCCAGGTGGCGAAAGCGTCCGATAATAAAGGCGGCACGGTCAGCAGCGTGACCTCGCTCGACAAGACAAGCCGCATCGAGGAAGTGGCGCGCATGCTGGGCGGGCTGGAAATCACCGCGACCACCCGCAAGCACGCCAGGGAAATGCTGGCGGCATAGGCCGCGGCTGGCTGCGGGCCGTAGCCGGCGCGCCCCTGCCATCAAGACAGCCCCCAAGCATCACCCAAACACACGCTTCCATAGTGCGAGTACTGCCTGCCGCTCCGCCTCGACCACGGCGGGCTCGACCCGCGCCTTTTCCATGCCGTCCAGGCGCAGCTTGTGCTGCAGCTTGCGATAAGTGCGATACGCCGCGCCGACCGTCTCGGCCTCTTGCTCGCTCATCATCCCGAAGCGCGATACCTCGCGCAGCAACGCAATATTGCCGGTATTGCGGATCAGTTCAGGGTCCCGCGCCGCGTGCAGCAGCACCCAGTACTGCACGGTGAATTCGATATCCACCATCCCGCCGCGATCGTGCTTCAGGTCGAATAGCTCGGTGCGGTTCGGATGCCCGGCTTCGACGCGCTCGCGCATCTCGACAATCTCTTTCGCGAGCGGCCCGGCCTCGCGCGGCGTGGTCAAGACCTGCTCGCGGATCGCTTCGAAGCTGGCGCCGATCTCGGCATCGCCCGCGCAATAGCGCGCCCGCGTCAGCGCCTGGTGCTCCCAGACCCATGCGGTATTGGCCGCATCGCCTTCGCGCAACTGGTAACGCCGGAACGCATCCAAGTCCGTGACGAGCAGGCCCGATTCGCCGTTTGGCCGCAGCCGCAGGTCCACGTCGAACAGCGTGCCGGCGCCGGTGGCCATCGTCAGCCAGGTGATGAGGCGCCGTGTGAAGGTCGAATAGACGTCCGCCGCCGCATCGTCCGGATCGTCGTAGAGGAAGATCAGGTCGAGGTCGGACGCATAGCCCAGCTCCTTGCCGCCCAGCTTGCCATACGCGATCACGGCGAAGCGCGGCACTTCGCGATGCCGTTTGGCCAACTGATTCCAGACCGCTTCGAGCGTCACGTCGAGCACGGCGTCCGCGAGTTCGGAGAGCCGGTCGCTCACGTGCTCGACGCTCAGCTTGCCGGCCAGATCGATCAGCAGGATGCGAAACACTTCGGCCTGGTGAGCGTGGCGCAGCAGGTCCATCTGCTGTTCGACGCCGTCCGCCGCCGCGAGGCGCAAGCGCAGCGTGCGCTTGAACTCGGGCCAGTCGAACGGGCTGGCGATCACCTCGTCGTCGAGCAGTTCGTCGAGCAGTTGCGGATGCCGGATCAGATAGCCGGCTGCCCAGTGCGAGGCGCCCAGCACCGACAAGACGCGGTGCAACGCCTGCGGATATTCGGTGAGCAACGCCAGATACGCGCCGCGCCGGCTCACGGCTTCGAGCAGGTCGAACAGGCGCGCCACGGTAACGCCGCGCCGTGCGGGCGGCTCGAGCGTGCGCGCGGCTTCGAGCGCACGCTGCGCGACGATGTCGAAGCGCTGCCTGCTGCGCTCGGCAAGCCCCGCGTAGCGCGACGAATTCCAGATGGCGCGTAGCCGCGCGAGCAGCTCGTCCGGCTCGGCAATCCCCAGCTCGACCAGACGTGCACGCAGGGCAGCGTCTGCGCTGTCGTCGGCAAGCGCGCTGCTCCAGATCCAGGCCGCCGCACCGTCTTCCGGCGCAGCGCAGCCGCCGCGGCCGTTCACCTTGTCGGCGAAAATCTGGTCGAACTGCTGCTCGACCAGTTCGCGATGCGCGTCGAGCTTCGTCATCAGCGCCGCGTAATCACTGAAGCCCATGGCATGTGCAAGTGCAGCACGTTCGTTTGGGTCGACCGGCATCGCGTGGGTCTGCGCGTCATTGCGGTACTGCAGGCGATGCTCGAGTTCACGCAGAAAGCGGTAAGCCTGCGAAAGCGCCACGCACACGGCCGGCGCGATCAGGCCGTGGGTTGCGGCGTGGCGCAGCACAGCCAGCGTCGGCCGCACCCGAAAGCCCGCGTCCTGGCCGCCGCGGATCAACTGGAACACCTGGGCACTGAACTCGATCTCGCGGATACCGCCGCGGCCGAGCTTGATGTCGTCGGCCTTGTCCGGCCGCATCGAGGCGCGGCGCTGTGCTTCCTGGCGGATCTGCAGGTGCAGGGCGCGAATCGCGCTAATGACGCCGAAGTCCAGATAGCGACGGTAGATGAACGGCGTGACGATCGCATCGAGCTGCTTGCGCAAGCGGCGCGCAGCGTCGCTGCCGCCTTCGGAGACGAGCCGCCCCTTGATCCATGCGTAGCGTTCCCACTCGCGGCCTTGCACGTAAAAGTATTCTTCCAGCATGCCAAGGCTACATACCAGCGGGCCGGAATCGCCGTTTGGGCGCAGCCGCATATCGACGCGAAACACGTAACCGTCGGCGGTCACCTCGGCCAGCGCGCCGATCAGCCGTTTGCCGAGGCGGGTAAAAAAGTCCTGGGTGGCGATCGGCGAACGCTGGCCGCCGGCGGTTTCGCCGTCTTCCTCATAAACGAAGATCAGGTCGATATCCGACGATACATTCAGTTCGCGGCCGCCCAGCTTGCCCATGCCGACCACCCCGAGCGTCAAGCGCTCGCCCTCGGGGCCACGCGGCTCGCCGTAGAGCACTTCGAGATCGGCGGACAACACCGCCATCGCCCGCTGGATCGTGGCTTCAGCGAGGTCCGTCATTGCGCCGGTCACCTCGGCGACGTCGGCCCGGCCAGCCAGATCGCGCTCCATCACGGCGCAGAACACCTCGGTGCGCAACTGGCGCAACGCGCGCTTAAGGGCGTCCTCGCTCAACGAGCCGCCGTCGGCAGCCGCCAGCGCCGCGCACAGATCGTCGAAGCGGGCCTCGATGCGCTCGCGCGTGAGCGGCGCCTGCGCCAGTTCCGCGATCCGCCCGGCAAGTTCGGGACGAGCTGCGAGCGCACGCGCCGCGTAGTGTGAATAGCTGGAACTCAGGAGGCAGGCGTCGGTCATCGAAGGTCTAAAGCGCTCATTGCAGCATTTGTCTTGTCATGGGCCAGGCGCCGCGTCGCGCAGGTCGCGAGGCGGCGTGGGCACTGGCTTTGACGGATATCGTCGGTGCAGGCCCGTGTGTTACATTTCGTGGTCAGATCGCAAAACTACCACACGCCTACCCCCGCCGCAGCATGTCCGAGCGAAACGAATCCGCCGAGCAACAGGAAGCCGGACAAGTCAGGCCCGTGAGCGGCGACCACCACGTGGTGCTGCGTCACACCCTGAGGGTGCTGCTGGCCATCGCGCTCGTCGTCTACTTCATTGCGGCGGGTCTGCTGGTGGGTCTGCGCTACGGCTTGCTGCCGCACGTCGATGCGCTCCGGCCGCGTATCGAAGCCCTCGTCTCCGAGAAAATCCACGCCCAACTCTCGATCGGCAAACTCGCGCCGCACTGGATCGGCTTCCAGCCCGGCATCGACGTCACCGATCTGACGATTCGCGATCACGACGGCAAGATCGGGCTGCACGTCCCGCACGCCACGGCGACCGTCTCGTGGAGCTCGTTGTGGCAGCTCAAACCGATTCTCTCCACCCTGATCGTCGATCAGCCCGACTTGCTGATCGAGCGCGGCTCCGACGGCTCGCTCTCGGTCGCCGGCGTCACCGTGCCGAGCACCCACACCGGTAACGACACCTTCACCTCCTGGTTGCTGCGGCAGCAGGCGATCGTGCTGCGCGGCGGCACGCTTCGCTGGCGCGACGCGAGCCACGACGCGCCCGAGCTCGCGCTGCAGAACATCCGCCTCGCCATCCTGAACGACGGCTACGAGCACCATTTCGCGCTGCAGGCGCCGCCGGACGGCAACGTGCTGCATGGCCCGCTCGATTTCCGCGCGCACTTCAAACACGCGCGGCTGTCGGCCATCGGCAAGCCGATCAACTGGACCGGTCAGGCCTATATTTCCACCGGCCCCGTCGATCTGCCCGCGCTCGCGCACTACATGGATTTCCCGATCGAAACCTACGCGGGCCGGATCGACAACGCTATCTGGATCGACTTTGCCCAAGGCCAGATGAAGTCGGCGAGCGGCGAGTTGTCCGGCACCAATGTCTCGATGCGCGTACGTCCGACCCAGCCGCGCCTCGATGTGCCGGTCGCCAGCTTCTCGTGGAAGCTCGGCATGGAACCGGGCGACTACACGCTGCAGCTCGATCATCTGCACGCCGAACTGGGCCAGCCGCCGCTCGCGGACGGCACGCAGTTGACCCGCATCCTCGCGCTGACCACGCTGACCGGTCACTACCGCCGGGCGACCGTACAGCACGGCCAGTTGATCAGCGTGGCCGGCGACCGGGTCGACCTCGGGATACTCGCGGAGTTCAGCCGCGCCTTGCCGCTCTCGAGCCGCCTGCTCAACGAACTGGTGCGTTTCGATCCGCGCGGCCTGGTGACGAACTACCTGATCGAGGTCGAACGGGCCAAGCCGGATTCGGGCGAGGCGGCCAGCGAGCACAACGTGAGCGGCTCCGAGCCGATCGTGCGCTACCGCTTCAAGGCGGATCTGCAGGGCATCAGCGTCGCGGCCCAGGAACCGCCGCCCGGACTGACGCCGCTCGGCCACCCGCGGGCCGGCCTGCCGGGTGTCGAAAATCTCTGGGGTAGCGTGGATGCCGACGAGACCCACGGCGTCATGGCGATCGACACCAACAACGTCGCCGTCACGCTGCCGGGTGTGTTCGACGACCCGCGCCTCAAATTCGACCGCCTGCACGGCCGCGGCAGTTGGGCCGTCAAACCGGCCGCGCCGGGCGAGGCGCACAAGGCGTTTACCATTTCCGTGCCGGAACTGAGCGTCGTCAACCCGGACGCAGTCGCCACGGTCACGGCGGACTACAGCAATCCCGGTCACGGCCGCGGCTCGCTCGACCTGACGGCAAAGTTCGAACACGCCCAGGTCACGCGCATCACCCGTTACCTGCCCACCAGCATCGGCGAGAAGCTGCGCACCTACCTCGGTCACGGGCTGCAAGCAGGCGTCTCGCGCGGCGCGGTGATCGAGGTGCACGGCGATCTCACCAAATTCCCCTACTCGCGCGACCCGAGCGCCGGCGTGTTCCATATCGTCGCGCCGTTCAAAGGCGGCAAGTTCGACCCGTCGCCGTATCCGCCGCGCAAGATGAAGGACGGCGTGACGCCAAACGTATGGCCGCCGCTGGACGACATCGACGGGACCTTCGAGCTGAAGGAGAACCTGCTGCGCTTCGATATCGATCGGGCGCGCTACAAGCGGGTCGCGCTCAACAAGGTCAGCGGCAAGATCGACGATCTCGGCACCAAGGCCTCGAGCCTCGTGATCGAAGGCGACGGCCATGGGCCGCTCGCCGACATGATCGACTACGTCAATACGAGCGCGCTCGGGAGCCTCTCGAAGCACGTCGGCGAGAAAGTCCGCGCCGAGGGGCCCGCGTCGCTGGCGCTGAAGCTGACCGTACCGCGCACGCCGAAACCGCATATCACCGTCGAGGGTGCGGTGGGCTTCCAGAACAACCGTCTGAGCATGGACAACGTGCCGCCGCTGTCGCAACTGACCGGCAAGGTGCGCTTCACCGAACACACGGCCCAACTCGACCGGCTCGCCGGCCAGTTCCTCGGCGGCGACGTGCATGCCAACGGCGGCGTGCGGAACAACGGCAGCTATGCGCTCGATTTGAACGGCCATATTGCCGTCGACGCCGCCCGCGGTCTGAACCTGCATGGCCCGGCGGCCCAGGTGCTGACGCGCATGAGCGGCAGCGCGCCGTATGCCCTGAGCGTGAGCGGCGCCAAGGGCCGCCTGCCCGACGTCACCGCCAACTCCGACCTGAGCGGCCTCGCGCTCGACTTCCCGGCGCCGTTCGACAAGCCGCTCGGCAAGCCGATGCCGCTGCACTTCACCTTCAAGCCCGCCACCGCGGATAGCGACGCCGGCCTGCAGCGCGCCGATCTGCAATTCGGCCCGATCGCCGCCACCTATCTGCTGCGCCACACGCCGAACCAGCCGCCGGCGGTGGTGGTCGGCGCGGTCGGCGTCAACAAGCCCGCCGAGTTGCCGACCGAAGGCGTGATCGCCGCAGTCGACATCGACACCTTCGACGCCGACCAATGGCGCGCCCTGGTGACCCAGATGCGCAGCAAGGAAGCCGCCGCGTCCGCCACGCCGGCCACCCCGGCGAGCGCGCCCAGCCCGACGCTCACGCAGTTCCTGCCGAACCGCTTTGCCGTGCACATCGGCACCCTGACGCTGCTCAAACGTCACTGGGAAAGCGTGATCGTCGGCGCCTCGCGCGATAACGGCACCTGGCAGGCCAACGTCGCCTCGAACCAGGTGTCCGGGCACGTCGCCTGGCTGCCCGGCCCGACCAAGGGTTCGCCCGGCACGCTGCAGGCGCGCCTCGCCCGGCTGGTGATTCCCTCGGCCACCGAAAACGACCTGCTCGGTCAGGCGATCTCGGCGCCGGCGCAGAACATGCCGTCGATCGATCTGCTGGTGAACGAACTGATCGTGCGCGGCCACAATTTCGGCAGTCTCGAAGTCGACGCGCACAACTTCGAGGAAGACGGCGTACCGGTCTGGCAACTGGACAAACTCGACATCAGCAACCCGGCCGCGACGCTGACCGCCACCGCCAACTGGCGCACCTCCACCCGGCTCGGCGCCGGTGCCGACGAAGACACGCCGAAGCGCACCGTGTTCGATTTCAAGCTCGACATCAAGGATGCCGGCGCGCTGCTCGAACAGGCCGGCCAGCCTCGCACGCTCAAGGGCGGTAGCGGCACGCTGTCGGGCAAGGTGGTGTGGCGCGGCGGGCCGACCCAGATCGACTACCCGACGCTGAACGGCAACCTGTCGGTCGATCTGCGCCATGGCCAGATTCTCAAGGTCGATCCGGGCGTCGCCAAGCTGCTGGGCGTGCTGAGCCTGCAAAGCCTCGCGCGCTTTGCGACGCTGAATTTCCGCGACGTGATCGGCGAGGGCCTGCCGTTCGAGAGCGTGACCGGCACGGGACAGATCAGCGACGGCATCGGTCGCACGGACAACTTCAAGATGGTCACCGCCCCGGCGCGCGCCGAGATGTCGGGATCCGTGGACCTCGCCCAGGAAACCCAGGACCTGCACGTGCACGTCGTGCCGACGGTCAGCGCCGGTGCGGGTGTAGTCGCCGCCACGGTGATCAATCCGCTGTTCGGGCTCGCCGCGCTGGTCGCCGATTTCGCGCTGTCGAAGTCGATTTCGAAGGCATTCGCGCTGGACTACGCCATCACCGGTTCGTGGTCGAAACCGCACGTCGAGCGGGTGCGCGACGATCGCGGTAAGATGGACCTGCCGGCTTCGACCGTGGAAGCGCAGTGAGGCCTGAGTCAGCGAACTCAGCGAGCCCACGCCGCCCCCGGTGGTGGGCCGGCGAAGGTATCGCCTTGATCGACGTATGCAGCGCCTGCGCCTCACGCTGCCCAGCCGGGAGTCTTTCGAAACGCTCATGAGCGAACAACACGCCTACTCCACCTCTCCTAGCCCGTCCTTTCGCGTCGCCGCGTTGCAGATGGTGAGCACGCCGGATCGCGAGCGCAATCTTGCCGAAGCGCAGCGCCTGATCGCCGAGGCCGCCGCCGACGGCGCACAACTGGTCCTGCTGCCCGAATACTTCTGTTTCATGGGCTTCAAGGACACCGACAAACTCAGCATCCGCGAAGCCTATGGCGACGGCCCGATCCAGCGCTTTCTGGCGGACGCGGCGCGCCGCCACGGCGTCTGGGTGATCGGCGGCACGCTGCCGCTGACCGCCCCGGAGGCCACCCGCGTACTGAACACCTCGCTGGTGTTCGACCCGCAGGGCAAGGAAGTCGCGCGCTACGACAAGATTCACCTGTTCAACTTCGAAAAGGGTGACGAATCGTTCGACGAGGCGCGCACCATCCGCCCCGGCGACGAGGTCCGCACCTTCGAAGCGCCGCCCGGACGGGTCGGCCTGTCGGTCTGCTACGATTTGCGCTTTCCGGAGCTGTACCGCCGGATGGGCGATTGCGCGCTGATCGTGGTGCCGTCGGCCTTCACGTATACGACCGGCCGCGCGCACTGGGAAATGCTGCTGCGCGCCCGCGCCGTGGAGAACCAGTGCTACGTGCTCGCCGCGGCGCAAGGCGGCAAGCACGAGAACGGCCGCCGCACGTGGGGACACAGCATGCTGGTCGACCCGTGGGGCGAGATCGTCGCGGTGCGCGACGAAGGCGCCGGCGTGGTGGCCGGCAATCTCGAACGGGCCCGCATCGACGAAGTCCGGCAAAGCCTGCCGGCCTGGCGCCACCGCGTGCTGACGAGCTAACCCCGAACCTGACATTGAAAGTCCGACGCCGCCCACCCATGTATGCGATGCGCGTGCGCCAACCGAACCCCTTTGTATCGAGCAGAACACACTTCGCATGAACATCATCGAACCCGGTATCCGTAATCTCGCCACCGCCAAGGACGTGCTCCTGACGCCCTACGGCCTCGACGAAGCCCTGCTCACCCGCACGCTCGCCGAGATCTTCACGCACCGCATCGACTACGCGGACCTGTATTTCCAGGCCACCCGCAGCGAAGCCTGGAGCCTGGAAGAAGGCATCGTGAAATCTGGCAGCTTCAGCATCGATCAAGGGGTGGGCGTGCGCGCCGTCTCGGGCGACCGGACCGCGTTCGCGTACTCGGACGATCTGTCGCCCGAAGCGATCCGCCAGGCCGCGCTGGCCACGCGCTCGATCGCCAAGGCCGGCGGCGGCAAGCAGAAGATCAAGGTGGCCTCCTCGCTGACCGGCATCGCCGGGCGCGACCTGTACCTGCCGTCCGACCCGGTGCATTCGCTTGACGCGACCGCCAAGGTCAAGCTGCTCGAGCGCATCGAACAGATGGCGCGCAGCCGCGATCCGCGCATCACCCAGGTGATGGCAGGCCTTGCCGGCGAATACGACGTGGTGCTGGTCGCCCGCAGCGACGGCGCGCTCGCCGCCGACATCCGGCCGCTGGTGCGCGTCTCCGTCACGGTCATCGCCGAGCAGAACGGCCGCCGCGAGATCGGCAGCGGCGGCGGCGGCGGCCGCTTCGACTACGGCTATTTCACCGACGACGTGCTGTCGAAGTACGTCGACGACGCGGTGCATGCCGCATTGGTCAACCTCGACGCCCGCCCGGCCCCGGCCGGCGCGATGACCGTCGTGCTGGGACCGGGCTGGCCCGGCGTGCTGCTGCACGAAGCGATCGGCCACGGTCTGGAAGGCGACTTCAACCGCAAGGGCTCGTCGGCGTTCGCCGGACGCATCGGCGAACGGGTCGCGGCGAAGGGCGTCACGGTGGTCGACGACGGCACGCTGCCGAACCGCCGCGGCTCGCTCAACATCGACGACGAAGGCAATCCGACCCAGTGCACCACGCTGATCGAGGACGGCATCCTGAAGGGCTACATCCAGGACACGCTCAATGCGCGCCTGATGAAGATGCCGGTAACGGGCAACGCACGCCGCGAATCGTACGCCGCGCTGCCGATGCCGCGCATGACCAACACCTACATGCTCAACGGCGACAAGGACCCGCAGGAAATCATCGCCTCGGTGAAGAACGGCCTGTATGCGGTGAATTTCGGCGGCGGCCAGGTGGATATCACCAACGGCAAGTTCGTGTTCTCCGCTTCCGAGGCGTACATGATCGAAAACGGCAAGGTGACCTATCCGGTCAAGGGCGCGACGCTGATCGGCAGCGGACCGGAATCGCTCAAATACGTCAGTATGATCGGTAACGACATGGCTCTCGATTCGGGCGTCGGCGTCTGCGGCAAGGAAGGCCAGAGCGTGCCGGTGGGCGTCGGTCAGCCGACGCTGCGGATCGAGAAAATGACGGTCGGCGGAACGGCCTGACCCGCATAACGACGCACACTTCGCGCATCAGTTGCTTGAAGGGTGCGGATTATCCGCATTTTTATCACCCCCTGGTTGTCAATCGAGACAGCACGGGTTATAAAGTCAGTCACCCTTTTTGACCAGCGACCTTACTTTCGCCATGTCCGCCAAGTTTTACTTTTACTTTTTCTGGCATCTCAGACCGCTGGCGGATCGAGAGGGGTGTTAGTGCACGTAAGGCACCCAAAATTCCCGAAAAACCGCCAGCGAGTCTGGCGGTTTTTTTTCGCCCCGAATATCCAGGAGAACAAGCATGCCCCCGCACAACACCGACGATGTCCGTATTCGAGAATTGAAAGAACTCACACCGCCGGCCCACCTGATCCGCGAATTCGCTTGTGAAGAAGTGGTCTCGGACCTGATCTACCATTCGCGCCAGTCGATGCACCGCATCCTGCACGGCATGGAAGACCGCTTGATCGTGATCATCGGGCCGTGCTCGATCCACGATACCAAGGCAGCGCTCGAATATGCGGGACGCCTGGTCGAACAGCGCAAGCGCTTCGCCGGCGAACTCGAAATCGTGATGCGGGTGTACTTCGAAAAGCCGCGCACGACCGTGGGCTGGAAGGGTCTCATCAACGACCCGCACATGGACAACAGCTTCAAGATCAACGACGGTCTGCGCACCGCGCGCGAGCTGCTGTTGCACATCAACGAGCTCGGCCTGCCGGCCGGCACCGAATACCTCGACATGATCAGCCCGCAGTACATCGCCGACCTGATCTCGTGGGGCGCGATCGGCGCACGCACCACCGAATCGCAGGTGCACCGCGAACTGGCCTCCGGCCTGTCGTGCCCGGTAGGCTTCAAGAACGGCACCGACGGCAATGTGAAGATCGCCGTCGACGCCATCAAGGCCGCCTCGCAGCCGCACCATTTCCTCTCGGTGACGAAGGGCGGTCACTCGGCGATCGTCTCGACGGCCGGCAATGAGGACTGCCACATCATCCTGCGCGGCGGCAAGACGCCGAACTACGACGCGGATAGCGTCAACGCGGCGTGCGCCGATATCGGCAAGGCCGGCCTCGCGGCACGCCTGATGATCGACGCGAGCCACGCCAATAGCTCGAAGAAGCACGAGAACCAGATTCCGGTGTGCGCGGACATCGGCCGCCAGATCGCCGGCGGCGACGAGCGGATCGTTGGCGTGATGGTCGAATCGCATCTGGTCGCCGGCCGCCAGGACCTGAAGGAAGGTTGCGAGCTGACCTACGGCCAGAGCGTGACCGATGCCTGCATCGGCTGGGACGAAAGCGTCGCCGTGCTGGAAGGTCTTGCCGAAGCGGTCAAGCAGCGCCGCATTGCGCGCGGCAGCGGGAATTAAGCGCAAACCAGGCGGGGAAACGCACCCTCGCAACGCGGTCGCACGAATCATCCGCGCGCACCGCGTTCAGCCTCTATAAACACGGCCCAGCCGGCTTACGCCGGTTGGGCCGTTTCCTTTTCCGTTGGCCAATTGGCCGAATGTTCGTTCGTCTCACGCCCCTGTACCGTAACTCTCCATGGTGGGACAGGGAGCCTCTTGCCCTTCCCGGATGACTGGTATACAATTTTATACATGAAGGGCGTGCATGCAGCGTGATAAAGAAATTCGCTGGATGGGTTCCAGCTTTAACGACTTACTGACCTTTCCAGACGAGGCACGTCGGCAGGCTGGTTTTCAACTCGGTAAAGTCCAGGCCGGTCTCGATCCGGACGACTGGAAACCCTTTGATGCCGTTGGCGCGGGTACGCGCGAAATTCGCATCAAGGAGGCCAACGGTATTTACCGGGTGATGTACGTGGCGAAGTTTGTAGAGGCGGTTTATGTACTGCACTGCTTCCAGAAACAGAGCCAGGTCACGAGCCGGCATGACCGGGACATTGCCGAGGCGCGCTATCGCGCGGTGATTAACGAAAGAAGGACATAGCCATGACCATCGACACCAAAATCCGTCACGTGACGAAGCCGGGTGCAAATCTGTTCCAGGAACTGGGTTTCCCTGCCGAGGAAGCGACCCGGCTGCACGCCGCGTCGCAGAAACAGATCAACGACACGCGGCTGCTCAAGGAACAACTGATGACCGAACTGTCGAGCTGGATCGACGAGCACCATCTGAAGCAGGCTGAAGCCGCCGAGATCCTGATGGTGTCGCGCCCGCGCGTGTCGGACGTGGTCAACAAGAAAACCGCCAAGTTCACCATCGACACGCTCGTCGAAATGATGAGCCGGATCGGCAAGCCCGTTACGCTGGCGGTCGGCTGACGCGCCGCTGCACGGCTGGTTCGGCAGAACCCTCGCGCAACCTCCGCCGCACAGCTTCTCCGTCGCACAGCTTATTTCGCGCCGCGCTCGTGGTGCCAGAGCACATCGCTGCCGCCGTCCGCGCAGTTCAGCACCCGCGCCAGCACAAACAGCAGATCGGACAGGCGGTTCACATACTGACGAGGCGCGGCGTTGATGGCCTCGTTCTGGCCCAGCGCCACGATAGCCCGCTCGGCACGGCGGCACACGGTTCGGCAGACATGTGCAAGCGCGGCCGCGCGCGAACCACCGGGCAGAATGAACTCTTTGAGCGGCGGTAACGTCGCGTTGTAGTCAGCAAGCCAGCCGTCGAGCTGGGCAAGATGCTTGTCCGTGATCATCGTATGGCCCGGAATGCACAACTCGCCGCCCAGGTCGAACAGGTCGTGCTGAATGGCGGTAAGGGCCGAGCGCACGTTCTCCGGCAGGTTTTCGCACAGCAGCACGCCGAGATTCGAGTTGAGCTCGTCCACCTCGCCGATCGCCGCAATTCGCGCGTCGTCCTTGCGTACCCGGCGGCCGTCGCCGAGGCCCGTGGTGCCGTCGTCGCCGGTGCGGGTGGCGATCTTGCTCAAGCGGTTGCCCATGATAGATGCCGTCCTTTCAGTGGCGGATACGCGGCGCTGCCTGCCGCTCACGCGCATCCCGGTGTCGCCGTCATTATAGGTATAGGTTCGGCCCGCGGCTGCGCCGGGCTGGCGGTGTAAAGCCCGGGGATCGGCGTAAAATGAATTACAAGCTACAGACGCCATGCCCGTCATCAGGAGACACGTGTGAATCATCCCGCGCCGCCAGCCCCTCTGCGCCGTCCCTTCCCCGCTGAGCTGCTCACCTCGCTCAAGTCGGCTTTTGGCGAGCGCGTCTCGGTTGCCGAAGCCGTGCGTGCTCATCACGGGCGTGACGAATCGCCGTTCGATCCGCAATTGCCCGACGCCGTGGTCTTCGCGCGCACGACGGAAGACGTGCAAAGCATCATCAGACTATGTGGGCAGCACGACGTGCCCATTATTCCCTACGGCAACGGCTCTTCGCTGGAAGGGCATCTGCTGGCGGTCCAAGGCGGCGTCTCGATCGACCTGTCGGAGATGAACCGCGTGCTGTCGATCAACGCAGAAGACCTCACCGTCACCGTCGAGCCGGGCATCTCACGCAAGCAACTGAACGAAGCGCTGCGCGATACCGGCCTGTTCTTTCCGATCGACCCGGGCGCGGATGCGAGCATCGGCGGCATGTCGGCAACGCGCGCCTCGGGCACTAACGCCGTGCGCTACGGCACGATGCGCGAAAACGTGCTCGGCCTTACCGTGGTGCTGGCGGACGGGCGCGTCATCAAGACCGGCACCCGGGCCCGCAAGTCGTCGGCGGGATACGACCTGACGCGCCTGTTTGTCGGCTCGGAAGGCACGCTCGGCGTCATCACCGAAATCACCTTGCGGCTCTATCCCCAACCGGAGGCGGTCTCGGCAGCCATCTGCGCGTTTCCGTCGATGGGCGATGCGGTGCGCGCCGTCATCGAGACCATTCAGATAGGCGTGCCGATCGCGCGCGTGGAGTTTGTCGATGCGCTCGCCATTCGCTCGATCAACCGTCACTCGAACCTCACGCTGCGCGAGGCGCCCACGCTGTTCTTCGAATTCCACGGCACGCAGGCCGGCGTGCAGGAACAGGCGGAAACGGTGCAGGAGATCGCTGCGCAGAACGCCGGTGAGGGCTTCGAATGGGCCACCCGTCCGGAAGACCGCAGCCGTCTGTGGAACGCGCGGCACAACGCCTACTTCGCCATGCTGCAACTGAAACCCGGCTGCCGCGCGGTCACCACCGACGTCTGCGTACCCATCTCCCGGCTCGCGGAATGCGTGGTCGAAACCGAACAGGATCTGCTGGCTTCCCCGCTGCCCTGCCCGATCGTCGGCCATGTGGGCGACGGCAATTTCCACGTCGCGATCCTGATCGACCCGGCCAGGCCCGAAGAACTCGCCGAAGCCGAACGGCTCAACCACCGCATCGTGCAGCGCGCGCTGCGCATGGACGGCACCTGCACGGGCGAACACGGCGTCGGCCTGCACAAGATGGGCTTTTTGCTGGAAGAGCACGGCGAGGTCGCCGTCGATACCATGCGTTCGATCAAGCACGCACTCGATCCGCGCAATCTGATGAACCCCGGCAAGATTTTCTCGTGGGCGGCCTAGGCCGCGCCCACTGGCATCTGTCATACCTCGCGCGGCACGACCGCGCGCCCGGCGCCACGGAGTACGAGGAGAGCAAAGATGAATGCACCCGCCGAGCTGTCGGCTGAAGTGCTCGCACAGCGCCAGCGCGAGGTCGTGCAGGCGCTGATGGCCGTGCTGCCGACCCACTGCCTGCTGTACCGGGAGGAAGACACCGTCGCCTATGAGTGCGACGGGCTGGCCGCCTACCGCCGGCTGCCGCTGGCGGTGGCCTTGCCGGAAACCGAATCGCAGGTACAGCGCATCGTGCAGATCTGCCACCGGCTCGACGTGCCGATCGTCCCGCGCGGCGCCGGCACGGGCCTGTCGGGTGGCGCCATGCCGATCCGCCACGGCGTGGTGGTGTCGCTGGCGCGCTTCAGAAAGATCGTCGAAGTGGATTCGTACGCGCGCACGGCAACGGTTCAACCGGGCGTGCGCAACCTCGCGATCTCGGAAGCCGCCGCGCCTTACGGGCTCTACTACGCCCCGGACCCCTCCTCGCAGATTGCCTGCACGATCGGCGGCAACGTCTCGGAAAATTCCGGCGGCGTGCACTGCCTGAAATACGGCCTCACCGTGCACAACGTGCTGCGCGTGCGAGCCATTACGATGGAAGGCGAAGTGGTCGAATTCGGCTCGCTCGCGCCCGACGCACCAGGGCTCGATCTGCTGGCCGTGCTGATCGGCAGCGAAGGCATGTTCGCCATCGTCACCGAAGTCACCGTCAAGCTGATCCCCAAGCCGCAGACCGCCCAGGTCATCATGGCGAGCTTCGACGATGTGGTGAAAGGCGGCGACGCGGTCGCCGGCATCATCGCGTCGGGCATCATTCCGGCGGGGCTGGAAATGATGGACAAACCCGCGACCCGCGCCGTCGAGGAGTTCGTCAACGCCGGTTACGACCTCGACGCCGCGGCCATCCTCCTGTGCGAATCGGACGGCACACCTGAAGAAGTGGCCGACGAAATCGTGCGCATGACGGCGGTGTTGCGCGAACACGGCGCGACGCGCATCCAGATCTCGCGCTCCGAGCAGGAACGGCTGCGCTTCTGGTCCGGGCGCAAGAACGCTTTCCCGGCTGCGGGCCGCATCTCGCCGGACTACTACTGCATGGACGGCACGGTTCCGCGCCGCAGTATCGGGCCGCTGCTGGCGCGCATCGAGGTCATGGAGAAAAAGTATCAGTTGCGCTGTATCAACGTCTTCCATGCCGGCGACGGCAACATGCACCCGCTGATCCTCTTCAACGGCAACGATCTGGACGAGTGGCACCGGGCCGAGGCGTTCGGTTGCGACATCCTCGAAACCTGCGTCGAGCTGGGCGGGACGGTGACCGGCGAACACGGCGTGGGCATCGAGAAGATCAATTCGATGTGCGTGCAGTTCTCGCCCGAAGAGCGCGACGCGTTCCATGCGGTCAAGCGCGCCTTCGACCCGCCCGGCCTGCTGAACCCGGACAAGGGCATCCCGACGCGGGCCCGCTGCGCCGAGTACGGCAAGATGCACGTGCGCGGCGGCTTGCTGCCGCATCCGGATCTGCCGCGCTTCTAGGCGCAATTTCGCGGCGCGGGCGGGGCGGGCGTGGCGGACGCCTCGTCTGCCCGCGGCCGCCCGAGCCCGTTCCCTGCCGCCTCCGCCCGACCAGCCGCTAGGGGTCCGCTCCGGGTTGTCAGTACGTCCCCGCCCGGTACAATCAAGCGAAACACAACGACGCAGGACACCATGGAAGAGGACGACATCGTCGCCGCATGGTCCGAACGCATCCGTTCGGCCACCGCCGAAAGCCGCCCGCTACGCATCCGCGGCGGAGGCACCAAGGACTGGTACGGGCAGACGCTGGAGGGAGACATCCTCGACACGCGCGCGCATCGCGGCATCATCGCCTACGATCCTGCCGAACTGGTCATCACCGCGCGCGCCGGCACGCCGTTGCTGGAAATCGAGGCGGCGCTCGCCGATCACGGCCAGATGCTCGCCTTCGAACCACCCCATTTCGGGCCCAACGCCACCTTCGGCGGCTGCATCGCGGCCGGCATCGCCGGGCCGCGCCGGCCGTCCGCCGGCGCCCCGCGCGACTTCGTGCTCGGCGCGGTGCTCATGAACGGCCATGGCCAGGTGTTGCACTTCGGCGGCCAGGTCGTGAAGAACGTGGCCGGCTACGACGTGTCGCGGCTCTTGGCCGGCTCGCTCGGTACGCTCGGGCTGATCCTCGAGTTGTCGATCAAGGTCCTGCCGCTGCCAAAGGCTGAAGCCACGCTCAAATTCGACATGAACGGCACCGACGCGGTCCGCAAGCTCAACGAATGGGGCGGCCGGCCGCTGCCGATCACGGCCAGCGCCTGGCGCCACGGCACGCTCGTGCTGCGCCTCGCAGGCGCCGAAGCGGCGGTCAAAGCGGCGCGCTCCACGTTGGGCGGCGAAGTGGTCGACGCGGTCGAAGCCGAACGTTTCTGGGCCGGCCTGCGCGAACAAACCGACCCGTTCTTCGCCGCCATTGCGCCGAAAACAGCCCTGTGGCGCCTCGCGCTGCCGTCGATCACCGAGCCGCTGCAATTGCCGGGCGCCCAGTTGATGGAATGGGGCGGCGGCCAGCGCTGGTGGATCACCGATACGGACGCGCAGACCGTGCGCATCAGTGCCAAGCAGGCCGGCGGCCACGCGACGATTTTCCGCACCGGGCATGGCTACGACCGCAGCGCCGGTGTGTTCACGCCGCTGCCCACGCCGCTGATGAAAATCCACCGCGGCCTGAAGGCCGCGTTCGACCCAGCCCGGATCTTCAACCGCGGCCGGCTGTACCCCGACTTCTGAGCGCGCGATGCAAACCAACCTCGCCGACTTCATTCGCGACACCGCCGACGGCGCCGAAGCCGACGCCATTCTGCGCAAGTGCGTGCATTGCGGCTTCTGCACGGCCACCTGCCCCACCTACCAGTTGCTCGGCGACGAGCTCGACGGACCGCGCGGGCGCATCTATCTGATCAAGCAGATGGTCGAAGGCGCGGAGGTGACGCGCAGCACGCAGACGCATCTGGACCGCTGCCTGACCTGCCGCAACTGCGAGACCACCTGCCCGTCCGGCGTGCAGTACGGGCGGCTGGTGGAAATCGGCCGCAAGATCACCGAAGAGAAAGTCGCCCGACCCTTCGGCCAAAGGCTGCTGCGACGGTTGCTGGCGAGCTTTGTGCCGAACAGCGCGCTGTTCACGCCGACGATGCGCCTCGGCCAGCATGTGCGCGCCTTCCTGCCGAAGAAGCTGCGCGACAAGGTGCCGGCGCGCCAGCGACCGCTCGAATGGCCGGACGCGAAGCACGCGCGCAAGATGTTGATGCTCGCAGGGTGCGTGCAGCCGTCGATGATGCCGAACGTCAATATCGCCACCGCGCGCGTGCTCGATGCGCTCGGGGTCGAGACGATCGTGGCCCCCGAAGCCGGTTGTTGCGGTGCGATCCGCCTGCATCTCGGCTACAACGAGGAGGCGCTCGACGACATCCGCGCCAACATCGACGCCTGGTGGCCGTACGTCGAGCAAGGCGTGGAAGCGATCGTGATGAACGCCTCCGGCTGCGGCGCGACCGTCAAGGAATATGGGCACCTGCTGCGCAACGACCCGGTGTACGCCGGGAAAGCGGAGCGCATTGTCGCGCTGACCCGCGATATCGCCGAGATCCTGCCCGAGTTCGAGGAAGCGCTTGCCGCGGTGACGCGCCGCCGCGCCGTGCACACGGTGGCGTTCCATCCACCGTGCACCCTGCAGCACGGCCAGCAGTTGCGCGGCAAGGTCGAGCACATCCTCACGGCGCTCGGTATCGAAGTGCGCCTGCCGGCCGACAGCCATCTGTGCTGCGGCTCGGCCGGCACCTATTCGCTGACGCAGCCGACGCTGTCGTATGCATTGCGCGATCAGAAGCTCGAAAAGCTGCAGGCACAGGAGCCGCAGGTGATCGTGTCGGCCAACGTCGGTTGCATCGCCCACCTGCAAAGCGGCACCTCGACGCCGGTGGCGCACTGGATCGAACTGGTCGAGCACATGTTGTATGCGTGAGGGGCAAGCCGGGCGGCCGTCCGTATAATCCGGTACATCGCCCCTGTGCAGATTTCTTCAGACGTCGCCTCATGCCCGATATCGCCCACAACCTCGCCGAGGTCCAGCAGCGCATCGCCGTTGCCGCGCAGCGCGCTTCCCGCGACCCGCGCTCCATCACGCTGCTGGCGGTCTCGAAAACGTTTCCCGCCGAGGCTGTGCGCGCCGCGCATGCGGCCGGTCAGCACGCGTTCGGCGAGAACTACGTGCAGGAAGCGGTGACGAAAATCGCGGCGCTGGCGGACCTGCGCGCGTCGCTTGAATGGCATTTCATCGGACCGCTGCAATCGAACAAGACTCGCCCGGTGGCGGAAAACTTCGACTGGGTGCATTCGATCGACCGCCTGAAAATTGCGCAGCGGCTGGCGGAACAGCGTCCGCCGGATTTGCCGCCACTCAACGTGTGCCTGCAGGTGAACGTCAGCGGCGAAGCGTCCAAGGCCGGTGTCACGCCGGCCGAAGCCGCCGAGGTCGCACAGGCGATCGCCGCACTGCCCCAGTTGCGCCTGCGCGGCCTGATGTCGATTCCGGAGCCGGCCGAGACCATCGACGCTCAACGCGTCCCGCATCGCCAGCTACGCGAACTCTTCGAACAGTTGTGTGCCGGCGGACTCGCACTGGATACGCTTTCGATGGGCATGTCGGCCGACCTCGAAGCGGCGGTGCTCGAAGGCTCGACTATTGCGCGCGTCGGCACGGCGATTTTTGGCGCCCGCGACTACTCCCACTGAACTCTCCCGGAACATCATGAAAATTGCCTTTATCGGCGGCGGCAACATGGCCGCTGCAATCATCGGCGGCCTGATCAAGCACGGCGTCGCGCCGGCCGACCTGTACGCAATCGACCCGAACGAAGACGCATGCCGGCGCAACGAGCAGCAATTCGGCATCCGCACCGGTGCCGCGGCAGATGCCGCGCTCGCGCCGTTCGACGCGATCGTGCTGGCCGTGAAGCCGCAGGTTCTCAAAGCCGTGGCGCAAGGACTGGCGCCGCATCTGGGTGCGGCACAAGTGGTCATCAGCATCGTGGCCGGGATTCGCACCGCCGATCTGGCGCGCTGGCTCGACGGCCATCAACGCATTGTCCGCGTGATGCCGAATACGCCTGCGCTGATCGGCATGGGCGTAGCGGGCCTGACGGCGACGGCCAGCGTCGATGCAGCCGACCGGGCGCTGGCGACGCAAGTGCTGGGCGCCGTCGGCGAGACGGTCTGGTTCGACGACGAAGCGAAGATCGACGCGGTCACCGCCATCTCGGGCAGCGGGCCAGCCTACGTGTTCTACTTTATCGAAGCCCTGCAGGAAGCCGCGCGCCAACTCGGCATGGATGAAGCACAAGGCCGCGCACTCGCCGTCGCGACTTTCACCGGCGCGGCGCAACTGGCGGCGCAATCGGACGAGCCGCCGGGCATCTTGCGCGAACGCGTGACCTCGAAGGGCGGCACGACTGCGGCGGCGCTCGCTTCGTTCGACGCAAGCGGCATCAAGGACGCGATTGTGCGCGGTGTGCTGGCGGCCGATGCGCGCGCGAAGGAAATGGGCGACGAATTCGGCCAGCAGTAAGGCGCGCCCGCCAAGCTCTCAAGGAAACGCCGGGCCGCCCCAAGTTTCCCGCCCCGGTAGGAAGTCCCCCGCCCCGAAGGAAGTCCCCTTGGGGGATTGCCCCCTCGGAGGGCCTGACGCGCAAGCGGCAGGTCTGGGGGCGCTCAGAACGAAGCAGCGGCGTAGTGCGCCGCAATCCCCACAAACAGCGCCCCGCCGAGCCAGTTGTTATGGCGGAACGCCGCAAAACACGCCATGCGCTCGCGGCCGCGGATCAGCGTGTAGTGGTAAATCGCGCAGCCCGCAGCGGCTGCCCAGCCGAGCCAGTACGGCCAGCCGAACCCAAGCGTCAGGCCGATGCGGATATAGATGCCGAGCGTCAGCGCATAGCACAGCATGATCGCGAACACGTCATAGCGGCCGAACGTCAGCGCGGAGGTGCGGATGCCGATCTTGATGTCGTCGTCGCGGTCGACCATCGCGTATTCGGTGTCGTACGCCACCGACCAGAACACGTTGGCCAGCAGCATCAGCCAGGCGAGCATCGGCACATGGTCCTGCACGGCGGCGAACGCCATCGGAATGCCGAAGCCGAAGGCGATGCCCAGATACGCCTGCGGAATCGCAAAGAAACGCTTGGTGAACGGATACGAACCCGCGACGAACAGCGCCGCCACCGACAGTTCCTTGGTCAGCGTATTGAGCGGCAGGATCAGCAGAAACGACACCAGCGCGAGCGCAGCGGCCAGCACAATCGCCTCCCACGCCTTGATCTTGCCCGAGGTGATCGGCCGGTTTTCGGTGCGCTTCACGTAGCGGTCGAAATCGCGGTCGGCGTAGTCGTTGATCGCGCAGCCCGCCGAGCGCATCAGCACCGTGCCGAGCGTGAAGATCACCAGCAGCGACAGCGAGGGATGCCCGTCCGAGGCAATCCACAGCGCGTTGAGCGTCGGCCATAGCAGCAGCAGGCTGCCGATCGGCTTGTCCATGCGGACGAGACGCAAATACAGTGGGAGTCGGGCGAACATGGGCGGGTGTCGTCAAATGCGGGCAGTGGCGACATTTTAAGGTATGTGCGCGGAGGGAATCGCACAAGCGCACAAGGTGCGCCCGGAAAAAACAAAACCTCCCGTGCGGGAGGTTTTGGTTACGTCAAGCCAGCATCGAACGCAGCATCCACGCCGTTTTTTCGTGCGTCTGCATGCGTTGCGTCAGCAGATCGGCGGTCGGTTCGTCGTTGGCGGCTTCGGTTGCCGGGAAAATGCCGCGTGCGGTGCGCACCACCGCTTCCTGGCCTTCCACCAGTTGGCGAATCATGTCTTCTGCCACAGGCACGCCATCCGCTTCCGGAATCGACGACAGCTTCGCGAATTCCTTGTAGCTGCCCGGCGCATGCACGCCCAGTGCACGGATACGTTCGGCGATCGAATCGACCGCCAGCGCCAGTTCGTTGTACTGCGTCTCGAACATCAGGTGCAGCGTGTTGAACATCGGACCCGTGACGTTCCAGTGGAAGTAATGCGTCTTCAGGTACAGCGTGTACGTGTCCGCCAGCAGATGCGAGAGGCCGTCTGCGATCTTCTTGCGATCCTTGTCGCTGATACCGATATTGATGTGTTGTACGGCTTCTTTCTTGGCCATGAAGACTCCTTTGAAGAGTGTGCGAACCGGCAGGCAGAGCATGACTCGCTCATGCGCAAACCATCAACCTGAGAACGGCCGCTAGTTTATCGTACAAATATGCAAACTTTGTGCGGCCGCTGGTCACGACTCGCGCATGCGCAACACTGCTTCAGCAGTCAGGATCAGCGTCCCGGCAAGTGCTGCAGCGCGTGCGAGGCGATCAGCGCGTAGCCGGCCGCGACGATCGCGAAACCAATCACCTTGCGCGCGGCATTGCCGCCAAAAACAATCTGTGCGTCACGTGCGAGCCGTGCGCCACCGCTACTCAACATCTGGACCATGATCGTTCTCCTTCAGTTCGTTTTCGAACAGGCGAGACACCCATGCGCCCGCCATGACTATCGACTCAGGCTCAAGCGGTCTGCTTGAACCGCTTGAGCCCGCTGCTGCACCTGCCTCGTCAGCCGGCCTGGTAATGCACCGGCTTACTTCGCCTTCCCGTTGAGCGCCGCCAACGCGGCGATCACCCCGTCTGCGTACGCCGGATCGATGCGGCGGAAATGCGCGAGCTGGCGCTCGACGATCTCCTGCGGCACGCCGTTGATATGGCGTGCGATGTTGCCGAAGAAGCGCTCGCGTTGCGCCGCATCGAACAGGCGGAACAGCGCAGCCGGCTGGCTGTAGTAGTCCTCGTCCTCACGATGGTCGTAACGGTCCACAGCGCCCGCGGCGAGCGGCGGCTCGGACGCGTTGCGGTCCTGCGCGAAGTCGCCGAAACGGTTCGGCTCGTAGTTCGCCGTGCTGCCGAGGTTGCCGTCCGTGCGCATCGCGCCGTCGCGGTGGAACGAATGCTGACGCTGCACGCGCGACGCGTTCACCGGGATCTGATGGTGGTTGATCCCGAGGCGATAGCGCTGCGTGTCGCCATACGAGAACAGACGCCCCTGCAACAGACGGTCCGGCGAGAAGCCGATGCCCGGCACCACGTTGGCCGGCGTGAAGGCCGCCTGCTCCACGTCCGCGAAGTAGTTCTGCGCGTTGCGGTTCAGCTCGATCGTGCCGACCTCGATCAGCGGATAGTCCTTGTACGGCCACACCTTGGTGATATCGAACGGGTTGTAGCGATAGGTCGCCGCATCCGCTTCCGGCATCACCTGAATGCAGAAGCGCCATTTCGGGAAGTTGCCGCGATCGATGTTGTCGATCAGGTCGCGCTGCGCGCTTTCCCGGTCTTGCGCCACGACCTGGGCCGCTTCGGCGTCGGTGTAGTTCTCGATGCCCTGCATCGACTTGAAGTGGAACTTCACCCAGAAGCGCTCGTCGTTCGCGTTGATGAACGAGAACGTGTGCGAGCCGAAGCCGTGCATCTGGCGGTAGTTCTGCGGAATGCCGCGATCGCTCATCAGGATCGTCACCTGATGCAGCGATTCCGGATGACGCGACCAGAAGTCCCAGGCGGCCACATTGCTGCGCAGGTTCGTGTACGGATCGCGCTTTTGCGTGTGGATGAAGTCCGGGAACTTGAGCGGATCGCGGATGAAGAACACCGGCGTGTTGTTGCCGACGATGTCCCAGTTGCCCTCTTCCGTGTAGAACTTGATCGAGAAGCCGCGCACATCGCGTTCGGCGTCGGCTGCGCCGCGCTCGCCCGCCACCGTCGAAAAGCGCATGAAGAGCGGGGTTTCCTTGCCGACTTCGGCAAACACTTTCGCCTTCGTGTACTTCGAGATGTCGTGCGTGACCTTCAGCGTGCCGAACGCGCCCGAGCCTTTCGCATGCACACGGCGTTCCGGGATCACTTCACGATCGAAGTGCGCGAGCTTTTCGAGCAGCCACACGTCTTGCAGCACCACCGGGCCGCGTACGCCGGCGGTCATCGAATTCTGGTTGTCGGCGACGGGCGCGCCGGCTGCCGAGGTGAGTTTGCTTTCGGACATCGTGTACTCCTGTTGAGGGGTTTCCTGGTGGACGGAAATCAGGCGCTCAGCGCGCGGTCGACCAGCAACGCGACCGCAACGGTGCGCACGCTGCTGATCGAGGCGGCGAATCGGGACACCGGTGCGGTGCGTTGGGTAGAAACCTGCTGGGGCTGCTGCGCTTGAGGCTGGCTCATGATTTCCTCCGTGTTCTATTGGATCGGGCGATCCATGGAGGAAACTATATCAATGCTATCGAATTTTCGTGTTTGATTAATTTTATCTATTCGATAGAGGCCGGCGCTATCGGCCCTTCATGCGGACAAGGCCGGCGCACATGGAGTGCGGGCGGCCTTGTCTTGTACTGCGTGACGCTACTTCTGTGAGGCTTTCGGTATATGGGGCTACCTTGGCCTTGCAAACCTCAGTTCACCGCCACCGGCAGATCGAGCTTGCTCACGCCCGGCAGATCGCAGGCGTTGATGGCATCGCAAATCGCGTCGATGGCCGGCATGCGGGTGAAACTCTTGCGCCACGCCAGCACAACGCGGCGATCCGGCACCGGTTCGTCGAAGGCCACATAGCTGAGCAGCCCCGAATCGATGCCGCCCGCCTGCGGCTTCACTTCCTGCACCGACATGCGCGGCAGCACCGTAATGCCGACGCCGCTCGCCACCATATGGCGAATGGTCTCGAGCGAAGAACCTTCGAAGGTCTTCTGGATGCCGTCCGCATTCTGCGAGAAACGCATCAGTTCGGGGCACACGCCCAGCACGTGATCGCGGAAGCAATGGCCGCTACCGAGCAGCAGCATGGTTTCCTGCTTGAGATCGTCCGGGTCGATCTTCGAGCGGTGTTCCCAGGCATGGCCGGACGGCAGCGCGACGACGAACGGTTCGTCGTAGAGCGGGCGCAGCATCAGCCCGGTTTCCGGGAACGGCAGCGCCATGATCGCCACGTCGATCTCGCCCTGCTTGAGCAGTTCGATCAGCTTGAGCGTGTAATTCTCTTGCAGCATCAGCGGCATCTGCGGAACTCGCTTGATCATCTGCTTGACCAGCGTAGGCAGCAGGTACGGTCCGATCGTATAGATCACGCCGAGGCGCAGCGGACCGACCAGCGGGTCCTTGCCCTGCTTGGCGATTTCCTTGATGGCGAGCGTTTGCTCGAGGACGCGTTGCGCCTGGGTGACGATCTGCTCGCCAATCGGCGTCACGCTCACTTCGCTCGTGCCGCGCTCGAAAATCTGCACGTTCAGTTCGTCTTCGAGCTTCTTGATCGCCACCGACAGCGTCGGCTGGCTGACGAAACACGCCTCCGCCGCACGGCCAAAGTGCCGCTCGCGGGCAACCGCGACGATGTATTTCAATTCAGTGAGCGTCATTGGGGACCAATCAGTGCGATGAATTCGATAGGTTTCAGTTATACACCTATGGGGCCAATTCGCCAACCTCCCCCCGCACAGGGAATGCCCGGAAACGTTACAGTCGTAACGCGGCATTGCTGCAAACCTTGGCGCGACGCCCGCAATGACGCGCTGGTCAGGCTTTCAGGTACTGCTCCCGGGCGCCGAGCCAACGCGCCAGATGTTGGGTGACGACCTCCGGGTACTTCTCCAGCAGGTGCGCAGCCGCTTCGCGCGCCGGCTCGATCAGCCAGCCGTCCTGCTGCAGATCGGCAAAGCGCAGCATCGCCGCGCCGGACTGACGCGCGCCGAGAAACTCCCCCGGACCGCGGATTTCGAGGTCGCGGCGGGCGATTTCGAAGCCGTCGGTGGTTTCGCGCATGGTTTGCAAACGGGCGCGAGCGGTCATCGACAGCGGCCCGGTGTAGAGCAGCACGCACACCGATGCGGCGCTGCCCCGCCCGACCCGGCCGCGCAACTGGTGCAACTGCGCGAGGCCGAAGCGCTCGGCGTGCTCGATCACCATCAGCGAGGCGTTCGGCACGTCCACACCGACTTCGATCACGGTCGTCGCCACCAGCAATTGCACCTCGTTGCGGGTGAACGCGTCCATCACCGCGGCTTTCTCCGCCGGGGCGAGGCGCCCGTGCACCAGGCCGACTTTCAATTCGGGTAACGCGGCGACCAGCGTTTCGTAGGTTTCGACGGCGGTCTGCAGTTGCAGCGTCTCGCTTTCTTCGATCAGCGGACAAACCCAGTAGACCTGGCGCCCGGTCAGCGCCGCCTCGCGAACCCGGCCGATCACCTCCTCGCGGCGCGCGTCGGAAACGAGCTTGGTGAGAATCGGCGTGCGGCCGGGAGGCAGCTCGTCGATGGTCGAGACGTCGAGATCGGCGTAATAGGTCATCGCCAGCGTGCGCGGGATCGGCGTGGCGGACATCATCAACTGGTGCGGCTGAAAATCGCGCGCGCCGTCGGCCGCGTTGCGGGCCTTGGCGCGCAGCGCCAACCGCTGCGCGACGCCGAAACGGTGCTGTTCGTCGACGATCACGAGGCCAAGCCGCGCGAACTCCACCGAATCCTGGATGATCGCGTGGGTGCCGATCACCAGTTGCGCGGTACCGAGCGCCGCGGCTTCGATAGCGGCACGCTTTTCTTTGGTTTTCAGGCTGCCGGCCAGCCACGCGACACTCACACCGAGCGGCTCCAGCCAGCCGCGCAGCTTGCGCGCGTGCTGCTCGGCGAGGATTTCGGTCGGCGCCATCAGGGCCGCCTGATAGCCGGCGTCGATGGCTTGCGCTGCGGCGAGCGCCGCGACGATGGTCTTGCCGCTGCCGACGTCGCCCTGCAGCAGGCGCTGCATCGGATGCGGCTGGGTCAGATCCAGCGCGATTTCCCCGCCCACGCGCTGCTGGGCGCCGGTCAGCGAAAACGGCAGCGCGTTCAGCAGACGCGCCACCAGCGAAGCCGGATCATCGGCGGTACGCCGCGGCATGCTCGGCGCCGCGCGGGTGCGCCGTTCGTCGTGGGCGCGCTTCAGGGACATCTGCTGCGCCAGCAATTCCTCGAACTTGATGCGCACCCAGGCCGGGTGCGTGCCGTCCATCAACGCGGTTTCGTCGGAATCGACGCCCGGATGATGCAGCATCCGCACCGCCTGCATCAGCGGCGGCACGCCGAGCGGCTCCAGATAGGTCCGCGCGACCGCTTCCGGCAACAACTCCGGCAGCGCCGTGCGCGAAAGCGCGTTATCGATCGCCTTGCGCAGATACGCCTGACTCACGCCCGCAGTGCTCGGATAGATTGGCGTCAACACCTGTGGCAAGGGCGTGTCTTCATCCACCACGCGCACGGCCGGGTGCACCATCTCCATGCCGAAGAAGCCGCCGCGGACGTCGCCGCGCACCCGCAGCCGCGCGCCGAGCGCCATCTGCTTGACCTGCGAGCCGTAGAAGTTCAGAAAGCGCAGCACCAGCTCGTCGCCGGCGTCGTCGCGCAGTTTGACCAGCAACTGGCGGCGCGGACGATAAGCGATTTCGTTGTCGAACACCACGCCTTCGGTCTGCGCCATGCCGCCCGGCAGCAGATGGCCGATCGGCGTCAGCGAGGTTTCGTCCTCGTAGCGCATCGGCAGATGCAGGACCAGATTGATGTCGCTCGTGAGGCCGAGTTTGGCGAGCTTGTCGGCGGTTTTGGCGAGCGCCGGCGCGGCCGTGCCGGCCTTTTTATCGGTCTTTTTGTCAGTCTTTTTGCTGGCCTTTTCATCGGCCGCCACGCCGGCTTCGGCATCTGTAGCCGCCTTGGCCGGCCTGGCTGAGCGCGTTCCTTTGGCTGCATTGTCCGGACCGGACCTGAGCAGTTCGCCGCCCTTGCCGCGAGCGGCAGGGCGCTTCGGCTCGGCGCTCACTTCGTCGGTAGCGGAGGGCAAACGGCGGTCGGACAAAGGCATGAGTTGCTTCGCAAGTACAATATCGGCTTTCAAAGGTTTCGCGGCGCCGCAGCGGCGTCCCGCAATCATAGCCGCACGCCGTGAGGCTTCGGTGCAAATCCGCCCGGCTTCGGGCCAATTCAGTTTCGTTTCACCTCCAGCATCCAGTCAGTCCGCATGTTCACGCTTTCCGATTTCGATTTCGATCTGCCGCCCGAGTTGATCGCGCAAACCGCGTTGCCAGAGCGCAGCGCAAGCCGTCTGCTGGAAGTGGACAACCTCACCACGCCCGCGCGTTTCACCGACCGCCGCTTTGCGGAGCTTCCCGAATGCATCGCGCCCGGCGATCTGCTGGTGTTCAACGATACCAAAGTCCTGAAGGCGCGCTTCCTCGGCCAGAAGGCCAGCGGCGGCAAGATCGAAGTCCTGGTCGAGCGTCTGACCGGCGCGCGCACGGCGCTCGCGCAAATCCGCGCCAGCAAGAGCCCCGCGCCCGGTACGACGCTGCGTCTGGCGGATGCCTTCGATGTGACGGTCGGCGAGCGCGTCGAGCCGTTCTATACGCTGCACTTCCCCAACGACTGCCTGACGCTGATCGAACAATTCGGCCGTCTGCCGCTGCCGCCCTACATCGAGCACGACCCCGACGCGACTGACGAAACCCGCTACCAGACGGTGTTTGCACAAAATCCAGGCGCGGTGGCCGCGCCGACCGCAGGGCTGCACTTCGACGACGCGCTGCTGGCGCGCCTCGCCGAACACGGCGTCGAGCGCGCGACGCTCACGCTGCATGTCGGCGCCGGCACGTTCCAGCCGGTGCGGGTGGAGAACCTCGCCGAGCACAAGATGCACAGCGAGTGGTATCAGTTGCCGCAGACGCTGGTGGAGCGGATCGTCGAAACGAAGGCGCGCGGCAACCGCGTGATTGCGGTAGGCACGACCTCGATGCGCGCGCTCGAAGCCGCCGCGCGTGACGCCGAAGCTGCTGGCCGGCCGCTCGCCGCGACCGCCGCCGAAACCGATATTTTCATCACGCCGGGCTACAGGTTCCGCGTGGTGGACCGTCTGGTGACGAATTTCCATTTGCCGAAATCGACGCTGCTGATGCTGGTGTCGGCGTTCGCCGGCGTCGAGACGATCCGCGCGGCTTACCGGCACGCGATCGAGGAGCGCTACCGCTTTTTCAGCTACGGCGACGCAATGCTGCTGACGCGCAACGACGGCTGAACCCTGTTGCGTCGCATGGCGGACATATCGTGCGATAGCGTTGCGTACCGCCCGCGCTCAGGGTAGTCTGCCGCACCTCGTTTTTTCTTTACCCAGCCGCCGTGCCTTGCCCGGCGGCGCTCATCATTTGCGCCGGACTGTTCTCCGGTGGCACAGGAGTCCCCATGACCGAAGGTCATAGCCACGATACGGGCGCCTCGAGCGCCAACTGCGCAATTTGCGCCAATCACACCGACAACAGCGCCGAACGCCCAGCCAACGGCCTCGAATTCGAGCTGCTCGCCACCGACGGCCAGGCTCGTCGCGGGCGCCTGAAGCTGAACCACGGCGTGGTCGAAACGCCGATCTTCATGCCGGTCGGCACCTACGGCACGGTGAAGGCGGTGCAGCCGCGCGAGCTCGAAGAGATGCAGGCGCAGATCATCCTCGGCAACACCTTCCACCTGTGGCTGCGCCCGGGGCTCGAGACGATCGGCGCGCACGGCGGCCTGCACCGCTTCATGGGCTGGAACCGGCCGATCCTCACCGACTCCGGCGGATTTCAAGTGTTTTCTCTGGGCGATCTGCGCAAGATCACCGAAGATGGCGTCACGTTTGCCTCGCCGATCAACGGCGACAAGCTGTTCCTGTCGCCCGAAGTGTCGATGCAGATCCAGAAGGTGCTGAACTCGGACATCGTCATGCAATTCGACGAGTGCACGCCGTACGCCACCAACAACGTGCCCACTTCGCACAAGGACGCCGCCGATTCGATGCGCATGTCGATGCGCTGGGCACAGCGTTCCATCAATGAATTCAACGCTCTGGGCAATCCGAACGCGCTGTTCGGGATCGTCCAGGGCGGCATGTTCGAAGACCTGCGCGACGAATCGCTGGCGGGGCTGGCGGAGATGGACTTCCACGGTCTGGCGATCGGCGGCCTGTCAGTGGGCGAGCCGAAGGAAGACATGATGCGCGTGCTCAACCACATCGGTCCGAAGCTGCCGGCCCACAAGCCGCACTATCTGATGGGCGTCGGCACGCCGGAAGACCTGGTGGCGGGCGTGGCCGCGGGCGTCGACATGTTCGACTGCGTGATGCCGACCCGCAACGCGCGCAACGGCTGGCTTTTCACCCGCTTCGGCGACATCAAGATCCGCAATGCGACCCACAAGAACTCGCTGCGTCCGCTCGACGAAAGCTGTGGCTGCTACACCTGCCGGAATTTCACCCGCGGCTACCTGCATCATCTGCATCGGGTTGGCGAAATCCTTGGCGCGCAGCTCAACACGATCCACAATCTCCATTACTACCTCGAGCTAATGAGCGAGATCCGCGCATCGATCGAGACGCAGTCGTTCGAGGCGTTCCGCAAACGCTTCCACGAGAACCGGACACGGGGTGTCGAGCAGGCCGCCTAGAGGGCTCTTACGAGAAACCATCAAAAAAGAGCATTTAAATGCCGCATTGAAGGCCCACAATAGCGCCCGCCGAAGGATTCTGCCGAAGAATCCTTCAGCCCAACACGCAAGACATTACAATCACATTGCGACGCTACCCAAAGAGGCTTTAACAGCTTGATCGGAAAGCCCATTTGCCGCGCCGTCGTAGCCAAATGCCGGTGGTAGAATAATCGGCTGATTTTTTTGATCGTTATAACGGAGAGACCAACGTGTCGTTCATTTCAAGCGCCTTCGCTCAAGGCACAGGCGGTGCAGAATCGAGCCTGATGAGCTTCCTGCCGCTGATCCTGATGTTTGGCGTGCTGTACTTCATCATGATTCGCCCGCAAATGAAGCGCCAGAAGGAACATCGCAACATGCTCGCCGCGATGGCCAAGGGCGATGAAGTGGTCACGAACGGCGGCATCGTCGGCAAGGTGACCAAGGTTAGCGACGCGTATGTCGGCGTCGAAATCGCTGAAGGCACGGAAATCACCGTGCAAAAGGCATCGGTCACGACGATTCTCCCGAAGGGCACGATCAAGTCGCTGTAAGGCCTGCTCTCTCGCGTCCGGCGCGGCCTCGCGGAACTGAAGCCAGCATGCCTGCCATGTCATCCATGCAAACAGGTGCGCGGCTTCTGCCGCGCTCATCGCCGGACGCATCGCTTCCAAGCCAACCTTCCCGTTGGACCACCCCATGAATCGTTACCCCCTCTGGAAATATGTCGTGATGGTCGTGGCGCTTGCCATCGGCCTCATCTACACGCTGCCCAATTTCTTCGGCGAAGCGCCGGCGGTGCAGGTGTTGAGCGGCAAGGCAACGGTCAAGCTCGATTCGACGACGCTGTCGCAAATCGAAGCCGCACTGGCTGCCAATCAGATCACCGCTTCCGATGTGACGTTCGACAACTCGTCGAGCAACGCGAATATCCGCGTGCGTCTGTCGGATACCGATACGCAGTTGCGCGTGAAGGACCTGCTGTCGAAGACGCTGAACAGCGACCCGACCGATCCGAACTTCGTCGTCGCCCTGAACCTGCAAAGCGCGTCACCGCGCTGGCTCACCGCGCTGCGCGCACTGCCGATGTACCTCGGCCTCGATCTGCGCGGCGGCGTGCACTTCCTGCTGCAGGTCGACATGGCCGGCGCGCTGAACAAGAAGCTCGACTCCGACGCCTCGGACGCGCGCACCTTGCTGCGCGACAACAACATCCGCGACGGCGGCGTGAACCGCGTCAACCAGACGGTGGTGATCAATTTCGCCGACAAGGACACGGCGGACGCGGCCTCGAAGCAACTGTCGCGCAGCGTCAGCGAACTCCAGTGGGCCACGCAAACGGCGCCTGACGGCAGCTATCAACTGGTCGGCACGTTCACGCCAGCGGTGCAGAAGACCGTCGAAGACGCCGCGCTCAAGCAGAACATCACCACGCTGCATAACCGGGTCAACGAACTTGGCGTAGCCGAACCGGTGATCCAGCAGCAAGGCTCCGACCGCATCGTGGTCGAACTGCCGGGCGTGCAGGACACCGCGAAGGCGAAGGACATCATCGGCCGCACGGCGACGCTCGAAGCGCGCCTCGCCGATCCGGTGAACACGCATCCGCAACCGGGTGAAGCGGTACCGCCGGGTGACGAACTGTTCACCGAAGGCAACCAGGCGCCGGTGCTGCTGAGGAAGCAGGTGATCTTCACCGGCGACCGCATCATCGACGCCTCAGCCGGCTTCGACGAACACCAGCGTCCGTCGGTCAACATCCGCCTCGACTCGGCCGGCGGCCGCGCCGTGGCCGCCGTCTCGCGCGACAACATCGGCAAGCCGATGGCGATGGTGCTGTTCGAAAAGGGCAAGGGCCAGGTCCTGACGGTCGCGACAATCCAGTCGGAACTGGGCGACCGCTTCCAGATCACCGGCCAGCCGACCCCGCAAGCCGCCGCCGACCTCGCGCTGCTGCTGCGCGCCGGCTCGCTGGCGGCGCCGATGGACATCATCGAAGAACGCACAATTGGCCCGAGCCTCGGCGCCGATAACATCAAGAAGGGCTTCCACTCGGTGGTCTGGGGCTTCGTCGCGATCGCCGCCTTCATGATCGCGTACTACATGCTGTTCGGCGTGATCTCGATGATCGGCCTGTCGGTCAACCTGTTGCTGCTGGTGGCCGTGCTGTCGATGCTGCAGGCCACGCTGACCTTGCCGGGTATCGCCGCTATCGCGCTGGCGCTCGGTATGGCGATTGACGCGAACGTGCTGATCAACGAACGGGTGCGTGAAGAACTGCGCAACGGCGCGCCGGCCCAACTGGCGATCCAGAACGGTTATGCGCATGCCTGGGCGACGATTCTCGACTCGAACGTGACGACCCTGATTGCCGGCCTGGCGCTGCTTGCGTTCGGCTCGGGTCCGGTACGCGGCTTCGCAATCGTGCACTGTATCGGCATCCTGACGTCGATGTTCTCCGCGGTGTTCTTCTCGCGCGGCCTCGTGAACCTCTGGTACGGCGGCAAGAAGAAGCTGAAGTCGCTGGCAATCGGCCAGGTCTGGCGGCCGGCAGCGGTTGAAGGTGCAGGCGCGGCTGCCGGTGGGTACCCCCTCGGCATCGAGGACGCCGCGACCGACACGGCGCGTGCGCTCAGTGCTGCCACCGCCAAGCCGAAGACGACCGCGGGCCAGGCTCGCGCCGGCAAGCCGACGGTGCGCCGCCGCAACAGCCCCGGCAATACGCCGCAGAAACCGGGTTCATCCCGCTGAGTCCCGGAGAACAAGACCATGGAATTTTTCCGCATTCGCAAAGATTTGCCGCTCATGCAGCGCGCGTTGGTATTCAACGCGATCTCGCTGCTGACGTTTATCGCTGCCGTGTTTTTCCTGCTGCATCGCGGGCTGCATCTGTCGGTGGAGTTCACCGGCGGGACGGTCATCGAAGTCCAGTATCCGACCACCGTGCCGCTCGAGCCGGTGCGCGGCACGCTCGCCAAGCTCGGCTATCCGGACGCTCAGGTGCAGAACTTCGGCACTTCGCGCGACGTGCTGATCCGTCTGCCGGTCAAGACCGGCCTGACCTCCGCGCAGCAGAGCGATCAGGTGATGGGCGCACTGAAGACTGAAGACGCCAACGTGCAATTGCAGCGCGTCGAGTTCGTCGGCCCGCAGGTCGGCAAGGAACTCGTCACCAACGGCCTGCTCGCGCTCGCCTGCGTGGTGGCCGGCATCGTGATCTACCTGTCGTTCCGCTTCGAATGGAAGTACGCCGTGGCCGGCGTGATCGCCAACCTGCACGACGTGGTGATCATCCTCGGCTTCTTCGCCTTCTTCCAGTGGGAGTTCTCGCTGTCGGTGCTGGCCGCCGTGCTGGCGGTGCTCGGCTACTCGGTGAACGAATCCGTGGTTATCTTCGACCGGATTCGCGAAACCTTCCGCCGCGAGCGCAAGATGACGGTCATCGAGGTCATCAACCACGCCATTACCAGCACGATGTCGCGGACCATCATCACCCACGGCTGTACGCAGATGATGGTGCTGTCGATGTTCCTGTTCGGCGGCCCTACCCTGCACTACTTCGCTCTCGCGCTGACGGTCGGTATTCTGTTCGGTATCTATTCGTCGGTGTTCGTTGCGGCGGCGCTGGCGATGTGGCTGGGCGTGAAGCGTGAGGACCTGATCAAGGACAAGAAGGAACGCCACGATCCGAACGACCCGAACGCAGGCGCGCAGGTCTGAGGTTCGAGGCAGTCGGCAGCAGTCGAAAAAGCAAAGGCCGGTTCAGTCGAACCGGCCTTTGCCGTTTACCGCACGCCGCTCAGCGAAACCCAAGCTTGCGGCGCGCCGCGCGCAGTGCAATCAGACTCACCAACGCAGCGAATATCAGGTAGAAGCTCGGCGCCTCCTTCGACCCCGTCGCGCCAATCAGCCACGTGATGATGAACGGGCCAAAGCCGCCGAAGATCGTCACCGCAATGTTGTACGCGAGGGACATGCCGGTGGTGCGTGTCTGGACCGGGAAAATCTCCGACAGCAAACCCGGCAACGCAGCGAAGTAACCGGTCATCAGAAAGCCGAGCACGATCTGCACGACAATCAGCGTGCCGAAGCTCGGATGCGCGACGAGGTAGACGAACGCCGGGTAGATCAGGACGAGCAGCAGCAGCGCCGAAACCAGCATGATCCGCGTACGGCCATGCCGGTCCGACAGATGGCCGACCAGCGGCGAAAACAGCATCTGGATCACGCCGGTCAAAGCGATCGCGGCAAACGCGACCCACGGCGCGAGGCCCAGTTGCTTGACGCCGTAAGTCGGCATGAAGAGCACCAGATAGGTCGACACGGTGCCCAGCACCACCACCCCCACCGCGATCAGCAGACGCAGCTTCTGACCGGCGAAGGTATCGCGCAGCGGCGTCGTGGTGGTCTCGGCGGCAAGGAACTCCGGCGTCTCGTCGAGCCGGGTGCGGATATACCATGCGACCGGCCCGATCAGCAGGCCGAAGAAGAACGGCACGCGCCAGCCCCACGCCGCCATCTGCTCGCCCGACAGGTTGCCCGTCAGCACGACCCCGAAGCCGGCCGCCAGCAGCGTGGTCAGCCCTTGGCTCGCCACCTGCCAGCTCGCGAAAAAGCCGCGCCGACCGGGCACGTGCTCGGCGAGAAAAGCCGTCGCGCTGCCGAACTCCCCGCCTGCGGAAAAGCCCTGCATCAGGCGCGCGGCGACCAGAATCAGCGGCGCCGCGAGGCCGATGCTCTGGTAAGTCGGCAGGACCGCGATAATCAGCGTGCCGCCCATCATCAGCAGGATCGACAGCGTGAGCGCGGCCTTGCGCCCGGCGCGGTCCGCGTAGGCGCCGATCACGATCGCCCCGAGCGGCCGCATGAAGAACGACACCCCGAAGGTGCCGAGCGTCAGCAGCAACGACACGGTGTCGTTGCCGGTGGGAAAGAACAGCTTGGCGATCAGCACCGCGAAAAAGCCGTAGACCACCAGATCGAACCATTCCAGCGCGTTGCCGATCGAAGCAGCCGCCACCACCCGCCACGAGTTGGGACGGCTCGCGGCGAGGCTTGCAGACGTCGTTGCGTTCATGCAGATCTCCGTTGCGCGTGTCGTAGTCGTGTGGGCGCTCAATCCCGCCCTTGTAAGGCCGGACTGGATGCACGCACAACCAGTCCGATGCCGGAGCCGCTTATTGCTTGAGGCCTTCCGCCTGGATGTGCAGCTTGGTATCCATGCTGAATCCATACTTGCTGCCGAAATCCATGCCGTAATCCGCGCGGTCGAAATGGCCGCTGGCCTCCACGCCGCACACTTCGCGCTTGAGCAGCGGATGCGGCATGCACTTGAACGAGTCGATCGTCAGGTTCAGCGGTTTGGTCACGCCGTGCATCGTCAGGCTGCCGATCACTTCAACCGGCTTGTCGCCGTCGAACCTGATCTCCGTGCCTTTATAAGTGACCGACGGATACTTGGCGACATCGAAAAACGCGTCCGATTCCAGATGCTCGTCGAGCTTGGTATTGCCGGTCTGGATCGAAGCCGGGTCGACCGTCACCTCGACCGTGCCGGTTTTGGCGGCGCGGTCGAGCGTCACCGTACCCGAGCTTTTGGTGAACTTGCCGCGCCACACCGACAGGCCGTTCAGGTGATCCGCTTCGAAACTCGGATAGGTGTGGGTCGGATCGAGCAGATAGGTGTCGGCCGCAATTGCGTTGAACGAGACGGAAGCGCTCAGGGCGGCAGCGGCGATCAAAAGGGTTGTCTTCAAGTCAAGCTCCTTTGAGGAAAGCACCGCACGCCTCGCGCCGGTGCAGGTTCGCAGTGCGTATGGTGCGTTTGCGCAGTGCGTTTACTTGTGTGCAGCGACGATATGAAACTTGATGACGACATCGTCGGCCACCACCGAGGTGTCCTTCCACTCGCCGGTGCCGATCTCGAACTGCGAGCGTTTGATCGTCAGCGCTCCGTCGAAGGCCTGGCTCGCGCCCTGCTGCGTCAAGGTGACAGGCACGACCACGGTCTGCGACTTGCCCTTGATGGTCAGCTTGCCGGTCACCTTGAACTGGTTGCTGCCCGCCGGCGCAATCGCGCTCGACACGAAGGTGGCCTGCGGGAACGTCTTGGCATCGAACCAGTCTTTGCCGCGCACCTGGTCGTTGTAGCTCTCGTCGCCCAGATCGTAGCTGCCCACCTCGACGCTGAATTGCGCGCTGCCGTCGCCCGGTTTGGACGGGTCGAACTTCACGTCCGCGCTGAACTTGTTGAACTTGCCCTCGACCGGCACGTTCATCTGTTTGGACGTCGCCGTGATCGTGCTCTTCGTCAGGTCGACCTGGGCGAGCGCACTGCCCGCCGCACTCAGCGACGCGGCAGCAAACGCCGCCAGCATGTAGCGATAAAACGAAACTTTCATGTTGGTCCTTATTTGATGAAAGGGAGCATGCGCGACAGCAGGCCGTCGCGGTCCAACCATTGGTGCTTGAGCGCCGCTGCCACATGCAGCACGAACAGGGCGAGCAACGTGTAATTGAGCGTAATGTGGAGATTCTTCAGCAGGACCTTGAGCATCGGGTCGGGCGCGATCAGACGCGGCAGCGGCACGAGCCCCAGATACACCACCGGCACGTTGGCGGCCGAGCTATACAGGTAGCCGGACAGTGGAATCGCGATCATCAGCACATACAGCAGCAGGTGCGTGAGGTTGGCTGCGGCCCGTTGCCAGGGCGCCATGCGGCGCGGCAGCGGCGGCGCGCCGTGAGTGGCGCGCCACAGGATGCGCAGCAGCGACAGCCCGAACACCGTCACGCCGATCCATTTGTGCCAGGAAAAATAACGCAGTTTGGTGGGCGTAAAGCCGGGGATATCGGTCATCACCCAGCCAAGCGCGAAGCCGCAGACAATCAGCAGCGCGATCAGCCAGTGAAGCGCGATGGCCGTTCGGGTGTACGAGTCGCGCGCACCGAAGTTAGGTTTGGGTGCCATGAAAGGTCAACGCAAGCTGAGTGGTGAGCGGCGCATGCAGGCCGGGGAACCCTGCACGTATCGAGCAGGGCTGCTCTGGCCGCCGCCGCTCGCTGTCCGTCGATCAGGCCGGCCAGCAGCGCAGCACGCCAAGGCCGCCATGCTACCCCAAGCCGAAAAAGCCGGTTGGGGAGTTCGCTGGGGTGACCTAAGCGCGCATGGTGGCGAGCCTTTGGTACTATTGTTCCAGGCTTTCGCCCGACCTTACCGTGCAAGCCTGCGTTGCACGCCCCGCTCACGTCGTTTTGCGCTTCTGCCGTATGGAACATGACAACCTGATCGCGTGCCACGAGTGCGATACGCTTTTCCAGAAACCGCACCTCGCCGGCCGCCACCTCGTGGCGCGTTGCCCGCGCTGCGGCGCGACGCTCTATCAAGCCGTGTCGCGACGGCTGGACATCATCAGCGCGATGACCTTGGCCGCGCTCTTCACCTTCATGATCGCCCAGGGCTATCCGATTCTGGAACTGGACGCCAACGGCATTACCTCGCAAACCACCCTGTTCGGCGCGCTGGTGGCGCTATGGAACGAGGACATGCAGATCGTCGCGGTGATGGTGTTCTGCGCGACCACGCTGTTTCCGTTGACCGAGCTCGTCGCGCTGCTCTACGTGCTGATCCCGCTGCGCTCCGGTTACGTGCCGCCGGGCTTCAACCAGGTGCTGCGCGCCATCCAGTTCGTGCGGCCGTGGGGCATGATCGAGGTGTTCATGCTCGGCGTGCTGATCACCATCGTCAAGATGGTGAGTCTCGCCCGCGTGATCCCCGAAGCAGCACTGTTCGCCTTCGGCGCGCTGACCTTGATGTTCGCCGTGGTCGTCACTTTCGACCCGCGTACCTTGTGGGATCTCGCCGACGAGCTGAACGGACGGCGCGCGCGGCCCATGCCGCGCACCGCGGCCGACAGCGCCGCGGCAGCGGTCACGGCAAGCGCGGCCGGCCAGCCGGCCACGCCGCGTCAGGGATAAGCCCACGATGAAATACGTTACCGCGCTGCGCGCGGGCCTGGTTTCCTGTCACGCGTGCGGCCGCGTCGCCCCGCGTATCCGCTCGATCACCCCGCAGCACTGCGCGCGCTGCGGCGCCGTGCTGCACCGGCGCAATCCGGACAGTCTGATGCGCACGTGGGCGCTACTGATCGCGGCGGCATTACTGTATATTCCGGCCAATCTGCTGCCCGTGATGCACACGGCTTCGTTGCTCGGCTCGGAAGACGACACGATCATGAGCGGTGTCGTCTACTTCTGGACCTCCGGTGACTGGCCGCTCGCCGTGATCGTGTTTGTCGCCAGCATCATGGTGCCGATGCTCAAGCTCTCCGTGCTCGTGCTGCTCACCGTCACAGCCCAGCGCCGTTCGCACTGGCGCCCCACCCAGCGCATGAAGCTATACCGGATGGTGGAGCGGATCGGGCGCTGGTCGATGCTCGACGTGTTCGTCGTGACGCTGACGGTCGCGCTGGTGCGCTTCAAGTCGCTCGCCGTCATCACGGCCGGGCCCGGCGCGATCGCGTTCGGCTCGGTGGTGATTCTGACGATGCTGGCGTCGATGCAGTTCGATCCACGGCTCATCTGGGACAATGTCGAAGGCGAGGACAGCGTGGAATGTGCGAAGCGCGCGAGACGTACGAACGGCAAGACCCAACAATCCCAGGACTTAAAACATGACTAGCCCGCAAGGACCGACGCCCGCCCCCAGCGCGCCGCGCAACGATTCGAACGGACCCACGCTGCCACCCAATCTGCCTGATCCCGCGATCGAGCCGCGCAGCCACTGGCTGCCGTCGCTGGTCTGGGTGATTCCGCTGATCGCCGCGCTGATCGGTGTCGCACTCGTCATCAAGTCGGTAACCGAGAAAGGCCCGGAGATCACCATCAGCTTCAACGATGCGGAAGGGCTCGAGCCCGGCAAGACCGAGGTCAAGTACAAGGACGTCGACATCGGCGTCGTCAAAGCCATCAAGCTGTCGAAAGACCTCTCGCACGTGCTGATCCAGGTTCAGTTGACCAAGGAAGCCGAGAATTTTGCCGTCAAGGACACCCGCTTCTGGGTGGTGCGGCCGCGGGTCGGCGCAAGCGGCGTCTCGGGTCTGAGCACGCTGCTCTCGGGTGCGTATATCGGGGTAGACGCCGGCCGCTCGCAGGATAGCCAGAGGGATTTCGTCGGCCTCGAAACCCCGCCGCCGGTCACCGGTGGACAGAAGGGCCATCAGTTCACGCTGCACGGCGATTCGCTCGGCTCGCTCGATATCGGCTCGCCGGTCTTCTACCGGCGCGTGCAGGTGGGCCAGGTCGTCGGCTTCTCGCTCGACAAGGACGGCACCGGGGTGACGCTGCAGGTGTTCGTGTCGGCGCCGTACGACCAGTACGTCGGCCTCAACACGCGCTGGTGGCATGCCAGCGGCGTCGATCTGCGGCTCGATTCGGGCGGCTTCAAGCTGAACACGCAGTCGCTCGCGACGGTGCTGGTCGGCGGCCTGTCGTTCCAGTCGCCGCCGGGCCAGGCGGTCGGCTCGCAGGCGCCGAACAACATGACCTTCCGGCTCGGCTCGGATGAAGCCGATGCGATGCGCGAGCCGGACGGCGTGCCGCTGCGCGTGGTGATGAACTTCAACCAGTCGCTGCGTGGGCTGTCGGTCGGCGCGCCGGTCGATTTCCGCGGCATCGTGCTCGGTCAGGTGACCAATATCGGCATCGACTACGATCCGAAGACCCGCGACTTCACCATGCCGGTGACCATGAACCTGTACCCCGACCGCCTCGGCAAGCGCTTCCGCGAGAAGGCGCCGGCGCCGGGCACCGTAGCCGGTCAGCAACTGCTCCAGCGCCTGGTCCAGCACGGCCTGCGCGGCCAGTTGCGCACGGGCAACCTGATCACCAGCCAGTTGTATGTGGCGCTCGATATCTTCCCGAAAGCGGCGCCGGCGACGGTCGATGTCAACAGCGATCCGCTCGAGCTGCCGACGATCCCGAACACGCTCGACGAGTTGCAGTTGCAGGTGGCCGACATCGCCAGGAAACTCGATCAGGTGCCGTTCGACCAGATCGGTGCGAACCTGAACAACTCGCTGAAGAACGCCGACCAGTTGTTCACGCGCCTGAACACCGAAGTGGTGCCGCAGGCTCGCGATACGCTGCAGGCGGCCAAGCAAACCTTCGGCTCGGCCGAGGCGACGCTGCAGCAGGACTCGCCGCTGCAGTCCGACGTCCATCAGGCGCTGCAGGAGCTGACCCGCACGCTGCAGTCGTTGAATGCGCTGTCGGACTATCTGGAACGCCATCCGGAATCGCTGTTGCGCGGAAAACCAGGAGATCAACCATGATGTTTGCCCGGCTCCCCCGTGCGCCGCGCGGGCTTGCCCGCGCCGCCGCGTGCCTCGGCGTTGGCGCCGCACTGCTGGCGCTGGCGGCGTGCTCTTCTTCGCCGGCGAGCCGCTTCTACACGCTCGGCGCCGAGGCCGCACCGGCTACGGCGGCCACGGCGCGCAGCGCGGCAACGCCGGCGCTGCTGATCGAAGTCCCGCCGGTCGACGTGCCGTCCCAGGTCGCCAAAAACCAGTTGGTGGTACAGACCGGTCCGACCCAGGTGCAGGTGCTCGAACAGGAACGCTGGGCCTCGTTGCCCGGCGACGAGATCCGCCGCGCGCTGTCGTCCGATCTCACGCAGCAGTTGGGCACCATCGATGTGTACGGCACCGGATATCCGGAAGGCACGCCGGTGTATCGCGTCAGCGTGAACGTGCAGCGCTTCGAATCGTGGCCCGGTTCGCATGCGCTGATCGATGCGGTGTGGAGCGTGCGCGCCGTGCGCAGCGAAACCGTCATGACCTGCCGCAGCGTGATAAGCGAGCCGGTGACGGGCAGCTACGACGCGCTGGTCGAGGGGCACCGCCAGGCGGTGCAGCAGATCTCCACACAGATCGCCGCCGGCATCCAGGCGCTGGCTGCGGCCATGCCACGCGTGCCGGCCAGCGCGCCTGCCAAGAGCGCGTCCGGCGCGCAGGCGCGCACGGCGTCGCCGAAGGTGCCCTGCCCGCTGCCGATCGGACCAGGCGCGGCGCTCGATAGTACGGGTGCTGCGGCCACGGCCTCTGGCAGCCATGCCGGCGCCGGCACGAACGGCTGATTTACCGGCATGGCAGCGGCAGACGCGCTCCGTCCGTCTGCCGCGCTTCCTCTGTCCTTCTGCCAGCTTTCTGCAGCGGCTGCGCCGTCGTCTTCGACGCCCTATCCCATCCGGCCAGCTTGCCGGATCCTTTCCGTTTAGCGATCCTGAGCGCTTCAGGGCGCAGGATCACGCCTCTTCAGGCAACTAACACCTCATGTTTCGTTCCATCAAAACCTTCGTCAAGAAATGGCGCGCGTCACGCAACAGCGGGCATCAGCTCGACGCGCTGCTGGCGATCGCGGACCAGCAGGCGCCCTACGCGGAACGCAGCGAATGGCTGATCGAGCTGGCGCACTGGATTCATCGTGGCGGCACCGTGCAGGCGCTCGCGCAGGATCCGGTGGAAGACGACACGCGCCGCCTGGCCGAGCACACGCGTTTGCGCTATCTGCTGCATGTGCTGGACCGCAACCCGGCCTGGAAGGCCAACGTCGCCGGCATTCTGCGTGGGCTGCTGCGCGAGAGCGACGGCATCTCGTTGCTGTGCGACGCCGGCATGCCGGTGCACTCGGCCTTTTTCGGGGCGCTGTTCGAGCGCTTCGAGTCCTCACTGATTCCGCCCGCACCGAATCGCCGCGATCTCAGTGCAATCTTCACGCTGATGTTCACCTCGGAGCAGGACGCCGAGTGGATCGCCGCGCTCCCCACGGACCTGCTGGTGCGCATCCGCGATCTGTTCGCCTACGAGCTGGAGGCGAGCGACCCGCGCGAAGCCGCGCCGTTCTCGGTAGACCTGCTCGCGGCCCTGCACAACCTGACCTGCCAGATCAGCTCCACCGGGCTGTCGCAAACGGTGCGCAGCCGCCTGGGCGATACGGACGTGCGGGTTGCACTGGAGAAGCAGCCGTTCTACCGGCTCACCCGTGCCATGCTGGCGGTAGAGGCGGCCCACCAGGCGGTCGGGGAAGGCGCGGAGCCGGGCAAGCTGCTGCATGAGGTCAACTATCTGCGCGTGCTGCTCGACGAATGCCGCATGGCGACCGACAACGTCTTTGCCCACCTGTACCGCAACGGCGTGAGCGTCGACATCGTGTTCCAGGTGGAACGCATGCGTATGCGCATCCAGCGCGCCGAGCATCTGCTCGATGCGTGGATGGCGTCCGACGATCTGCATGCCGGCTCGCGCCTCGCCGCCGAACTGGTGAAAGCGAACCACGCGAGCCAGAGCGTCTCCCATCTGATGCGCAGCAATTTCTCGCTGCTGGCGCGCAAGGTGGTCGAATACAGCGCGGATACAGGCGAGCACTACATTGCCCGCGATCGCGCCGAGTACCTGAAAATGCTGCGCATGGCAGCGGGCGGTGGCCTCGTCACGGTGGTGACGGTATGCGTGAAGTTTGCGCTCACCGGCGCGCACCTGCAGTCGATGCTCGAGGGCCTGCTGGCCGGCATCAACTACGCGGCCAGCTTCCTGCTGATGCACTTCCTGCATTTCTCGCTCGCCACCAAGCAACCCGCCATGACGGCGCCGACCATCGCCCGCGAACTCGACGGCGCGGGCACGCCCGAAGGGGTCGACAGCTTCGTGACCTCGGTGATCGCGTTGATCCGCACCCAGGCGGCGGCCGTGTTCGGCAACGTGATGATGGTGTTTCCGGTCTGCCTGGGTGTGCAGTTGCTTTGGCACGCGGTCTTTCACGCGAACCTCATCTCCCCCGAAAAGGCCCATGCCACGCTGCATTCGTTCTCGCTTCTCGGACCGACCCCGCTCTTCGCGGCGCTCACCGGCGTGCTGTTGTGGTCGTCGAGCCTGCTCGCGGGCTGGGCCGACAACTGGTTCGTGCTGCATAAGGTAGCCGACGCGCTCACCTACAACCGCCGCTTGCGGATGACGCTGGGCGCCGCCGGCGCTGCGCGGCTGGCCACGTTCTGCCGCTCGAACGTGGCCGGCGTGGTGGGCAACCTCACGCTGGGCCTGATGCTCGGTCTCGTGCCCGCCATCCTCACCGCGTTCGCTTTCGCCTTCGAGGTCCGGCACGTGACGCTGAGCTCCGGCTCGATCGGCGTGGCGCTCGGCGTGCTCGGCAAGGGCGCGCTGGATCTGCCCGAGTTCTGGTGGGCAGTCGCCGGCACGTTCAGCATGGCCATCCTGAACGTCGCCGTCAGTTTCGCGCTGGCGTTTTATATGGCGGTGCGCTCGCGCGACCTGCGCCGCAACGACGTGCGCTCGCTGCGCGGGGCGGTCTGGCGGCGGATGTTCAAGCGCCCATTGGATCTGGTGTGGCCGGTGAGCCCGCCGCGCGAAGGGCACTGAACCCTGGCGCGCGGGCCGCACACCCCGACCGCGTACAATAGCGCCTTATTCAACGCCTCCCGGCAACCTCAATGTCATTCGATTTTTTCATTCCCTGCCCTCGCGGCCTCGAAGCCGCGCTTGCGGCCGAACTCGCCGAAATCGCCTCGCGCCACCTGAACGGTGCACCGTTCACGGCTGGTGCGCAGGTGCCGGGCGGCGTGCATTTCCGCGGCGGCTGGGCTGCCGGCATGGCGGCCAATCTGCACTCGCGCATCGCCAGCCGCGTGCTGCTGAAAATCGCCCACCGGCCGTATCGCAGCGAACAGGACATCTATGCCCTCGCGCTCGAGCAACGCTGGGAACAGTGGTTTTCCGCGCATGAGACGCTGCGCGTCGACGTCACGGCGATCAAATCGCCGCTGCGCAGCCTCGAATTCGCCACGCTGCGCGTCAAGGACGCGATCTGCGACCGTCTGCGCGAAGTGAGCGGCGCGCGTCCGAACATCGACACCAGCGCGCCGGACGTGCGCGTGTTTGCCTTCCTCACCGCGACCGACTGCACGCTGTACCTCGACACCTCGGGCGAGCCGCTCTTCAAGCGCGGCTGGCGTCTCGACAAGGGCGCGGCGCCGCTGCGCGAGAACCTCGCGGCCGGCATCCTGCGCCTGACCGGCTGGACCGCCGGCACCCCGCTCTACGATCCGATGTGCGGCAGCGGCACGTTCCTCGCGGAAGCCGCCCAGGTCGCGCTGAACATCGCGCCGGGCGTCGAACGCCGTTTCGGCTTCGAGAAGCTCAGGCAGTACGAGGCCAAAACCTGGCAGACGCTGAAAGCGGCTGCATTGGATGCGAAGCATGCCGCCCGTGCGTCGCGCGCCGATCTGCAGATTTTCGGCAGCGACATTTCGGGTGACATGCTGATCAAGGCGCGCGCCAACTTCGAGCGCGCCGGCCTGCCGGCGGTTTCGCTCAAGCAGCTCGACGCACGCGGCATGGCGCCGCCGTCGCCGGAGCCGGGCATTCTGGTCGCCAACCCGCCGTACGGCGAGCGGATCGAAGTGCGTGGCCGCAATGCACGCGGCGAGCTTCGCGAGACAGGGCGTGAAAGCCGCGACGACGACAGCTTCCGCCGGGCCCAGGAAGAGGCGCCGGACAGCGAATTCTTCAAGTCGCTCGGCGACGCGCTCAAGCAGCGTTTCACCGGCTGGCATGCGTTCATCCTTACTTCGGATCGCAAACTGCCGGGTCAGTTGCGGCTGCGCGAATCGACCAAGACGCCGTTGTTCAACGGCGCGCTCGAATGCCGACTGTTCCGCTTCGATCTGATTGCGGGCAGCGTGCGCCAGCGTCCGGCGAACGATACGCCGGCAGCTTGATGATGCTGTCTTGGGCGGGCGGCCGCTGCGTTAGCGCCGCATCGCCCCCGCTCACCCGCTAGCGAGTCCAGCGCTGCTTCGTCATCGGCAACGCATGACCGGTTTCCAGCAGCGACTTCAGACTCGACAATATCGCCGGCCAACCCTGCGCGATCCGCTTCACGGTCTCCGCGTCGTCAAGCTGATCGTGCGTGACGGTCAGACGCACCACGCCAAACACTTCTTCGAGCACGTAAGTCACCCGCGATTCACTGCCGCTGCCTGGCTTCGCCCAGGTCACGGCGAGCTTGCGCGGCGGATCGCACTCCAGCACCCGGCCGGCAACCGCGACGTCCGACGCGTCGTCATAGTGCTGATGCTCCCAGCGCGAGCCGGGCTGCCAGTCGGACACGTTGCGCGCGCGTCCCCAATAGTCCCTGGTCATCTCCGGGTCGCTCAGTGCGCCGAACACTTTTTCGAGCGGCGCATCGATGTAGATCACATAGACGAATTCAGGCTTGCTCATCGCTTTCCTTGCCTGGGTCCGGCGCCTTGTTTGCGACAACCAACTCTCCCGTTTCAAGCAACGACTTGAGGTTGGAGAGAATCAGCGGCCAGCCGCCGGAGACAGCTTCGATAAACTTCGAGCCGCTACGCTCCATGACGTGAGTGATCGTAAGTTTGACTGCGTCGCCCATCGTCTCGAGCACCATCGTGCAGCGTGAAAACCCTTCGGCCTTGAGTTCCGGCTTGAATTCGTTGCGCCATTTGATGACCAGACGCCTGGGCGGATCGACCTCGACGATCTCGCCGGTATCCGCAATCCGGCCATCGGCAAACCTGATTTGCCACGGCGAACCCACTTTCCAGTCGGTCTCCTGCTGTGCGCCGAACCAGTATTTCCTGTTGAATTCCGGACTCGTCAGCGCTGTCCATAGCTGCTCGGGCGTGGTGCGAATGTAGGTGACGTAGACGAATGTGGAAGCGGCTGCATCAGTCATGATCTTCTCCTTCTAAAGATCTCTTGAGGTCCGCGAGCGCGGTAAGGCGTGCGCGCTCGAACTTGCCGATCCAGCGCTCACTGATTTCATGAATCGGCACCGGATTGAGGTAATGCAATTTCTCGCGACCGTGCCGGACCGTGGCGACCAGGTTGGCCGCTTCCAGCAGCGCCAGATGCTTGCTGACGGCCTGGCGGCTCATGGCGAGACCCTCGCATAGTTCACCGAGTGCCTGTCCGTTGCGCGCGTACAGCAGATCGAGCAACTGGCGGCGCGTGGGGTCGGCGAGAGCCTTGAATACGGTATCCATGCAATTGGTGTCGTGGTGTGTTTTATTATGCAACCTTTTGGTTGCATGTCAAGATCATTCAGCAGAACCCGAAGGCTACTGACAGAACGTTGTCAGCAGCCCCGCCGCACACTCCTCATCACGCCAACCGGCGCATCACAAGGGCCACTCCGCGGTCACCCCGTGCGGCCCCGGACCTACCCACCGCCCCAAGGAGAGTGTCATGTCAGCAGCCGCAAACCACGTCGTTTCCTGGTTCGAAATTCCGTCCATCGACTTCGAGCGCGCCGTGCATTTCTACGAGACCGCGCTGGCCACCACGCTGCGGCGTGAAGATTTCGGCGACCAGCCGATCGGGATCTTCCCGTACACCGAACCGGCCACCGGCGGTTGTATCGTCCATAGCCCCACGGCGAAGCCTTCCGCAGACGGCGTGACCGTCTATCTGAACGCGCAGCCGAGCGTCGATGCCGTGCTCGCCCGCGTCGAGAAGGCTGGCGGCAAGGTGCAGGGACCCGTCATCGAGCTGCCGCAGGATATCGGCTATATCGGCTTCTTCATCGATACCGAAGGCAACCGCATCGGACTGCATGCGCCGAAGAACGGCTGACGCAGCGGCCCGCGCGCAGCGTGGTGCCTTTGTCGTGCCCCTCGTGCCCTTATTCGCGCGCATCGGCATCATGCAGCGCTATGATCGCGTGACTCCCCGATCGCGGGCCCGCCCGCTCCTTCCCACCAGACGCCCACGATGACGCGCCGTGCCGACCGCCTGTTCCAGATTGCCGAGCTGCTCCGCGGCCGACGCCTGACTACCGCGCAACAACTCGCTGACTGGCTGCATATCTCGCCGCGCACGGTCTACCGCGACGTGCGCGATCTGCAGCTATCCGGCGTGCCGATCGAAGGTGAAGCGGGCATTGGCTACCGTTTGAGCCGCTCGGCGAGCCTGCCGCCGCTCACCTTCACCGTCGACGAACTTGCCGCGCTCGCCGCCGGCGCGCGCATGCTCGAAACCTGGGGCGGCGCGAGCTTCGCCAAGGGCGCGCGCGGCGCGCTGGCGAAGATCGCCTCGGCGATGCCCGCCGACAAGCGCGCGACGCTCGAACGGCTGCCGATCTTCGCGCCGTCGTTTCATATCAAGGGGGAGTTCGCCGAAAAGGTCGACGCGCTGCACCTGGCGATAGACCGCAAGCGCGTCGTGAGTTTCGCGTATCGAGATCGCGTCGGCGCGCATACGGAGCGGCGCGTCTGGCCGCTGGGGCTGGTGTACTGGGGCGCGCGCTGGACCATCGGCGCGTGGTGCGAACTGCGTGAAGACTTCCGCAATTTCGACGTCGAACAGATTCGCGATCTGGAGGTGCTCGAGCCGTTCCCCGATCAGGAAGGAAGACGGCTCGCGGATTATCTGAGAAGCGTCGAAGTGAAGCAGAAGTGAGATAGGCCGGCGTCACTCCACCGACTTCACCATATCCTCGATCACCTTCTTCGCATCGCCGAACACCATCATGGTCTTGTCCATGTAGAACAGATCGTTGTCGAGCCCCGCATAGCCGGCCGCCATCGAACGCTTGTTGACGATCACGGTGCGCGCCTTATAGGCCTCGATGATCGGCATGCCCGCAATCGGCGACTTCGGATCGTTCTTGGCCGCCGGATTGACCACGTCGTTGGCGCCGAGCACCAGCACGACGTCGGTCTGGCCGAACTCGTTGTTGATGTCGTCCATCTCGTAGACGAGGTCGTACGGCACTTCGGCCTCCGCCAGCAGCACGTTCATATGCCCCGGCATGCGGCCCGCCACCGGGTGAATCGCGTAACGCACGTCGATACCCTTCTCGGTCAGCTTGTCGGTGAGTTCCTTCAGCGCATGCTGCGCGCGGGCCACGGCGAGGCCATAGCCCGGCACGATCACCACCGATTCCGCGTTGCCCAGCATGAACGAGGCATCCTCGGCCGAGCCCGACTTCACCGGCCGCTGCTCCTGCGCCCCGCCCGCGGCGGCCGCGCCCGGTTCCGCACCGAAGCCGCCCAGCAGCACGTTGAAGAACGAGCGGTTCATCGCATGGCACATGATGTACGAGAGGATCGCGCCCGACGAACCCACCAGCGAGCCGGCAATAATCAGCATCGGGTTATTCAGCGAGAAGCCGATGCCCGCCGCCGCCCAGCCCGAGTACGAATTGAGCATCGACACGACCACCGGCATGTCCGCGCCGCCGATCGGAATGATGATCAGCACGCCCAACGCGAACGCGATCAGCGTCATGATGATGAACGGCAGCCACGACTGCGTGAGAAAGAAGATCACGCCGAAGCCGATCATGCCGAGCGCCAGCATCAGGTTGATCAGATGCTGGCCCGCGTACACCACCGGCGCGCCCTGAAACAGGCGGAACTTGTACTTGCCCGAGAGCTTGCCGAAGGCGATCACCGAACCGGAGAACGTAATGGCGCCGACGAAGGTGCCGATGAACAGTTCGATGCGATTGCCGTAGGGCAGGAAACCCGGCACCGGATTGTCCGGGTCGACGAGGCCGAACGCCGACGGCTCCGAGACGACTGCATAGGCGATGCACACGGCGGCCAGACCGATCAGCGAGTGCATCGCCGCGACCAGCTCCGGCATCTTGGTCATCTCGACGCGCGCAGCGACGAACGCCCCCACCGCGCCGCCCACCACCAGCGCTGCGAACAGCAGGCCGAGCCCAAGCCCGAGGTTCGAGCCAAGGCCCGCGGCCTGCTTGAAGATCAGCGCGATGGTGGTGAGGATCGCAATCGCCATGCCGGCCATGCCGAAGGTATTGCCGATGCGCGCCGTCTTCGGATTCGACAGGCCCTTGAGCGCCTGAATGAAGCAGACCGAAGCAACGAGATAAAGCAGCGTGACGACGTTCAGGCTCATTGCTTACCTCCTTCGATGCGTGCCTGACCGGCAGCGGGCAGCTTCTTCGGCTCTTTCTTCTTGAACATTTCCAGCATTCGCCTTGTGACGAGAAAGCCGCCGAACACGTTGACCGCCGCCAGCGCGACAGCGAGCGTGCCGAAGAACTTGCCGGTGCCGCCCACCGTCAGGCCCACCGCGAGCATCGCGCCCACGATGACAATGGCCGAGATCGCATTGGTCACCGCCATCAGCGGCGTATGCAGCGCGGGCGTGACGTTCCAGACCACGTGGTAGCCCACGTAGATGGCCAGCACGAAGATGATCAGGTTGATGACCGTATGGTTGATGACTTCCATGACCGTTCTCCCAGGAAGTGATTCGCTTTATGCCTTGCGGGTCACTTCACCGTCGCGGGCCAGCAGCGTGGCCGCGACGATGTCGTCCGCGAGATCGATGTTGAGTGCGCCTTCCTTGTTGACGATCAGCTTCAGGAAGTCGAGCAGGTTGCGCGCGTAGAGCGAGGATGCGTCGGCGGCGACCATCGACGCCAGGTTCGTATAGCCGGCAATCTGCACGCCGTGTTTCGTCACGACCTTGTCCGTTTCGGTGAGCGGGCAGTTGCCGCCGCGCCGGCCTTCATGCTCGGGGCCGCGGCCGGCGGCGAGGTCGACCAGCACCGAGCCGGGTTTCATGGCCTGCACGGTTTCGACGGAGATCAGCGTCGGTGCGGGACGGCCCGGAATCAGTGCGGTCGAGATGACGATGTCGGCCTGTTTCGCGCGCTCGTGGACCAGCGCGCCCTGGCGCGCCAGCCAGCCTGGGGGCATCGGCCGCGCATAGCCGCCGACGCCTTGTGCGGCTTCGCGCTCCTCGTCGGTCTCGTACGGCACGTCGAGAAACTTGGCGCCGAGCGACTCGATCTGCTCCTTGACCGCCGGACGCACGTCGGAGGCCTCGATCACCGCGCCCAGGCGCTTGGCGGTCGCAATCGCCTGCAGGCCCGCCACGCCCGCGCCGAGGATCAGCACGCGCGCCGCTTTCACGGTGCCGGCGGCCGTCATCAGCATCGGCATGAAGCGTGGATACAGGTCAGCGGCGAGCAGCACCGCCTTGTAGCCGGCGATGTTGGCCTGCGAGGACAGCACGTCGAGGCTCTGCGCGCGGGTCGTGCGCGGCGCAGCTTCGAGCGCGAACGCAGTCACGCCCGCGGAGGCAAGCTTTGCCGCGTTGTCGGCGTTGAAAGGATCGAGCATGCCGACCAGCACCGCGCCGCGTTTGAGCAGCGGCAGTTCGGCTTCGGTCGGTGACTGGACTTTGAGAACGAGATCGGCGCCGAACGCGGTGGCCGCGTCGACGATCTCGGCGCCGGCTGCGCCAAAAGCTTCGTCAGGAAAGCTGGCGCCGGTGCCGGCGCCGCTCTGGATCGTGACCCGGTGGCCCTGCGATACGTATTTCCTGACCGTCTCGGGGGTGGCGGCGACGCGGGTTTCGTACGCTCGCGTCTCGGCTGGCACTCCGATGTGCATCGTTGAATCCTCCTCGGCCTTCCTGTTATTACGACAGAGCTGCCGACGAGGCACGCCGGCTTGCAATTGCAACGGCTACGACACCACTTTAACCGAAACCGGGGGGCTTACCGAAATCAGGGACAATCCGGGGGCGGCTCGCTTCCCGGCAGCCGCCGGCCATAGACGGTAAAATACCGCCCCATGAATCCGGAAACCTGGGCTGCGCACGTCACCGTGGCCGCCATCGTCGAGCGCGACGGACGCTTCCTCCTCGTCGAGGAACACACGGACGCCGGGCTGCGCCTCAATCAGCCCGCCGGCCATCTGGAGGCGGGCGAAACGCTCGCCGAAGCGGTCGTGCGCGAAACGCTCGAAGAGTCCGCGCATCCGTTCACGCCCGAGGCGCTGGTGGGCGTATACATGACGCATTTCGAGCGCCCGGCCCAAAGTGGCGCAGACGGCGCGGCGCAAGATTCGAGTGGTGTCACCTATCTGCGCTTCACGTATTGCGGCAGCAGCGGCACAGCCGATCCAGAGCGCGCGCTCGATCCCGATATCGTCCGCACGCTGTGGCTGAGCGCGGACGAGCTGCGCGCCTGCCCCGAGCGGCACCGTACGCCGCTCGTGATGCGCTGTATCGACGATTACCTCGCAGGCCGGCGTTTCCCGCTCGACTTCGTGCATACGCATTCGGTCGGGCCCACCCGATCAAGCAAGTCAGGCAACCCATGAGCAAGCAGAAAGTCGTAGTAGGCATGTCGGGCGGCGTCGATTCGTCGGTTACCGCATGGCTGCTCAAAGAGCAAGGTTACGACGTCGTCGGCCTTTTCATGAAGAACTGGGAAGACGACGACGACGGCGAGTACTGCTCGACGCGGCAGGACTGGATTGACGTCGTGTCGGTGGCCGATCTGATCGGCATCGATGTCGAAGCGGTCAACTTCGCCGCCGAATACAAGGACCGCGTGTTCGCCGAATTCCTGCGCGAATATTCGGCTGGCCGCACGCCGAACCCGGACGTGCTGTGTAACGCCGAAATCAAGTTCAAGGCCTTCCTCGATCACGCCATGTCGCTCGGCGCCGAAACCATTGCGACCGGCCACTACGCACGCGTGCGCGAAGTCGAAGGACGCTTCGAACTGCTGAAGGCGCTCGACCACACGAAGGACCAGTCGTACTTCCTGCACCGCCTCAATCAGGCGCAGTTGTCGAAGACGATGTTTCCGCTTGGCGAAATCCCCAAGACGAAGGTGCGCGAGATCGCCGAACAGATCGGCTTGCCGAACGCGAAGAAAAAAGATTCGACCGGCATCTGCTTTATCGGCGAGCGGCCTTTCCGCGATTTCCTGAACCGCTACCTGCCCACCAAGCCCGGGCCGATGAAAACGCCGGACGGCCAGGTGGTCGGCGAGCATATCGGTCTTGCGTTCTATACGTTCGGCCAGCGCAAGGGCATTGGACTCGGCGGCAGCAAGGAAGGCAGCGGCGAGCCGTGGTTCGTGGCGGGCAAGGACATTCCGTCGAATACGCTGTACGTCGCACAGGGTCACGATCATGCGTGGCTGCTGAGCCGCAAGCTGAGCGCGGGCAACACCAGTTGGGTGGCCGGCCACCCGCCCGCGGAAGACTTCGCGTGCGGCGCGAAAACCCGCTATCGGCAAGCCGATGCCGCCTGCACGTTCAGCACGGCGGGCGAGGCGGACGGCCACTTCGCGCTCCACTTCGAGGACGCGCAGTGGGCTGTCACACCGGGGCAATCGGCTGTGCTCTACGATGGCGACATTTGCCTCGGCGGCGGCGTCATCGAACACGCGGCTACCGCGCAGCCGGCCTCGGCCATGCGGCAGGCTCGAACCGCCGCGCTGCTGACGGCGCGGTAAGCAGTGCGGTCGGCAGCGTAGCAAGACCGCAGTAACACCGAGGCAACACAATAATCAGCGGCTAACCGCTCTCTCTGCAACGGAGTCCCCATGTTTTCTCGACGTTACCTGGCCATGTGGTGCGCGGTTGTGCTGTTCGTCGCCTGTGCGGCGCTCGCCGCCGCCCATCACCTGTCGTGGTTCTGGATTGTCATTCCCGCGCTGCTGGTAGCGCTCGGCGTGTTCGATCTGAACCAGAAGCGTCACGCGATCCTGCGCAACTATCCGTTGTGGGGCCACTTCCGTTTCATGTTCGAATTCATCCGGCCTGAGATCCGCCAGTATTTCGTCGAGGACGATACGGATGAAAAACCGTTCTCGCGCGCCCAGCGCAGCATCGTTTATCAGCGCGCCAAGAACGACGTCGACAGCCGCCCGTACGGCACCGAACTCGACGTGAAAGCAGTCGCGCACGAATGGATCAGCCACTCGCTCGCGCCGACCAAGCTCGACGGCCACGACTTCCGCGTGCTGGTCGGCCCGGATCGCAAGCAGCCCTACTCGATGTCGATCTTCAACGTTTCGGCAATGAGCTTCGGCTCGCTGTCGGCCAACGCCATCATGGCGCTCAATCTCGGCGCCAAAAAAGGCAACTTCGCGCACGACACCGGCGAAGGTTCGATGTCGAAATACCACCGCGAACATGGCGGCGACATCATCTGGGAAATCGCTTCGGGCTACTTCGGCTGCCGCAACGACGACGGCACCTTCAATGCCGACAAGTTTGCGAAGCAGGCGCAAGAGCCGCAGGTGAAGATGATCGAGGTGAAGCTCTCGCAAGGCGCGAAGCCAGGCCACGGCGGGGTGCTGCCGGCCGCCAAGATCACGCCGGAAATTGCCGAAACGCGCGGCGTGCCGATGGGCCGCGACTGCATTTCGCCCGCCACGCACTCCGAGTTTTCCACGCCACGCGGCCTGCTCGAATTCGTCGAACGCCTGCGCAACCTGTCGGGCGGCAAGCCGACCGGTTTCAAGCTGTGTATCGGCCATCCCTGGGAGTTCTTCGGCATCGCCAAGGCGATGCTGGAAACCGGCATCCTGCCGGACTTTATCGTCGTGGACGGCGCGGAAGGCGGCACGGGCGCAGCGCCGCTGGAATTCACCGACCACGTCGGCGTGCCGCTGCAGGAAGGACTGCTGCTCGTGCACAACACGCTGGTGGGCATCGGCCTGCGCCCGCGCATTCGCATTGGCGCAAGCGGCAAGATGATCACCGCGTTCGATATCACCAAGACGCTGGCGATCGGCGCCGACTGGGTCAACTCGGCACGCGGCTTCATGTTCGCGGTGGGTTGCATCCAGGCGCAGACCTGCCATACGGGCCGTTGCCCGACCGGCGTCGCGACCCAGGACCCGGTGCGCCAGCGTGCGCTCGTGGTGCCGGACAAGTCCGACCGCGTGCTCAACTTCCATCACAACACCTTGCACGCGCTGCAGGAAATCATTCAGGCTGCTGGCCTGAAGCATCCGGCCGAACTGCGCGCGCATCACATCGTGCGGCGGGTGTCGTCGCATGAGGTGAGCCTGATGTCGGATCTGCTCAAATACCTCGAGCCGAACGATCTGCTGAACGGCAACTACCGCTACTCGCTGTACGAGAAGTGGTGGCCGGTGGCGAGCGCTGAGTCGTTTGCGCCGAAGGTGGAACTTGCGGCGACCTGAAGCCCGGCTTCAGGTCGTGCTTGAAGCAGCGTTTCAGGAAGCGGCGTTCGAGGCACGGCCTGAGCGGACCGCCGCCGCGAGATAGATGCGGACGGAGGCGCCGGCCCCGGCAAAGGAGGACGGCGCCGCACGAGCCCGTACTTAGTTCTCCGGCACCGTATCGATAAACGACTGCCGCTGCGACAGCTTCTGGAAGTGCTTGTCGAGATTCGGATACGGCTCGCGCCAGTTCAGCTCCGGCATGCGGAAGTCGAGGTAGCCGAGCGCGCAGCCCACCGCGATATCGGCCAGCGTATAGCGATTGCCCGCGCACCACGGATTGCTGCCGAGCCCCTGCGACATCGCCACGAGGCCATCGTCGATCTTGCGCTGCTGGCGCGCCACCCAGCTCTCCGAGCGGTGTTCCTCGGTCCGTTGCGTGCCTTCGAGGCGAATCAGCACGGCGGCGTCCAGCATCCCGTCCGCGAGCGCTTCCCAGCAGCGCACTTCGACGCGCTCGCGTCCCGATGGCGGAATCAGCTTGCCGACCGGCGACAGCGTATCCACGTACTCGCAGATCACGCGCGAATCGAACACCGCCTCGCCGTCCTCCATCACGAGACACGGCACCTTGCCGATCGGATTGAAGGTATGGATGGTGGTCTCCGGCGCCCAGACGTTTTCGAGCACCAGCTTGTAGTCGATCTTCTTTTCGGCGAACACGATCCGCGCCTTGCGGACAAACGGGCTGCCGAACGAACCGATGAGTTTCATCATCACATTTGCCTTTTCTGGAATCCGGCGGAAGTATACGTTGCCTGACGGCTATTCAGACTGCCTCGCCCCATCTTCCGGAACAACGCCCGCTATACCTGTGGACGGATTGCAACATTGCCGCGTTCCGCGGGCCATCTATCCGGCCGGATGGCCTGGGCGCCCGGCGGATCCCCCCGAATGCGCACCCCAATTGGGCGCTACAATCTCACGATGAACCAGCCGAACGAACCCACTCTCGCCATCGACGTCTACCGCAAGCGCCGCGAGCGCGTGCTTGCCGCGCTTCGCGCGGCGGGCGGTGGCGTCGCCATCGTCCCCACCGCGCCGGAAGTGCTGCGCAACCGGGACGCCGACTATCCCTACCGGCACGACAGCTACTTCTACTACCTGACCGGCTTCACCGAGCCGCAGGGGCTGCTCGTGCTCGACGCCAGCGCGGGCGGGAACGGTCCGGCTTCGATCCTGTTCTGCCGCGCCAAGAACGCCGAGCGCGAGATCTGGGACGGCTTTCGCTTCGGCCCGGAGGCCGCCCGCGAGGCGTTCGGCTTCGACGCGGCGTTTGCCGTCGACGACATCGAAAGCCAGATGCCGCTGATTCTCGCCGACAAGCCGGCGCTGCACTACGCGCTCGGCAGCTCGGCCGGACTCGACGAACAGGTGCGCCGCTGGCTCGACGCGGTGCGCGCCAAAGGCCGCAGCGGCGTCGCCGCGCCGAGCGCCGCGCACGACCTGCTGCCGCTGCTAGACGAGATGCGCCTCTTCAAGGACAGCCACGAACTATCGATCATGCGCCGCGCCGGCGAGATCTCAGCGCTGGCGCATCGCCGCGCCATGGCCGCCTCCTGCGCCGGCGTGCGCGAGTACGAACTCGAGGCCGAACTGCTGTACACGTTCCGCAAGCACGGCGCGCAAGGGCCGGCATACGGCTCGATCGTCGCCGCCGGCGCCAATGCCTGCGTGCTGCACTACGCGGCAGGCAACACGATCGCACGGGACGGCGACCTGATCCTGATCGACGCCGCCTGCGAACTGGACGGCTACGCCTCCGACATCACCCGCACCTTCCCGGCGAACGGTCGCTTTACGACGGCCCAGCGCGAGCTGTACGACATCGTGCTGGCCGCTCAGGAAGCTGCGATCGCAGCCACCCGGCCCGGCGCCAGCTTCGACGACCCGCACAACGCGGCGCTGCGCGTGCTGTCGCAAGGGCTGCTCGACACCGGCATCGTCGACCGGGCGCTCTTCTCCTCGGTCGACGACGTGATCGCGGAGCGTGCCTACGCGCCGTTCTACATGCACCGCACCAGCCACTGGATCGGCATGGACGTGCACGACTGCGGCGACTACCGCGAACGCGGCGCGCCGCGCGACGCACAAGGCGCGCTGCCTGCGCGCACCTTGCATCCGGCGATGGCGCTGACGATCGAACCGGGCCTCTACATTCGCCCCGCGGAAAACGTCCCCGAGCGCTACTGGCACATCGGCATCCGTATCGAGGACGACGCCGTCGTCACGCCGGACGGCTGTGAACTGCTGACGCGCGGCGTGCCGGTCAAGGCCGACGAAATCGAAGCGCTGATGCAGCAAGCGCAGGCAGCAGGCGCTGCGCGTACCGCTTGACGGGACGGACCGCTCGCCCATGACCGACGTTTCCCAACCGGCCGGCGTGCCGCAGACTGACGCGCCAGACGCGCCTCACGCCGCCACGGCGCCGTTCGATTTCGACGTGACGATCGTCGGCGCCGGGCCGGTCGGACTCGCGCTGGCCGGTTGGCTCGCGCGCCGCAGCGCGACCCAGCGGCTCTCGATCGCGCTGATCGACGCGCGCAAGCCCGAAGACGCCCAGGGCGACCCGCGCGCAATCGCCGTTTCGCAGGGCAGCCGGATGATTCTGGAGCCGCTGCGCTGGCCGGCGGACGCCACCGCGATTCACCGCATTCACGTCTCGCAGCGCGGACATTTCGGCCGTACGCTGATCGACCACACCGAGCATGGCTTGCCCGCGCTCGGCTACGTCTTGCGCTACGGCTCGATCGTGCAGGCGCTCGCCGAAGCGGTACGGCCGACCTCGGTGCACTGGTTCCAGTCGAGCTCGGCGCAGGCGCCGGTCCAGCAACACGATAGCGTCACGCTGCCGGTGCAAACCGGAGAGGGCACGCGTCATCTGCGCACCCGCATTCTGGTCAGCGCCGAGGGTGGGCTGTTCCACGAGCAGCAGAAAAGCGGCAGCACCGGCGGCACGCGCGACTACGGCCAAACCGCGCTCGTCGGCATCGTCAGCGTCTCGGCGCCGCAGCCGCACGTCGCCTGGGAGCGCTTCACCGAACAGGGACCGATTGCGCTTCTGCCGACCGGAGGCGTGCGCGACGCCGATTACGCGCTCGTCTGGTGTTGCTCGCCGCAGGAAGCGGCACGCCGCACCCAGTTACCCGACGATGCGTTCCTGCGCGAGCTCGGCGCCGCGTTCGGCGACCGGATGGGACGCTTCACGCAGATCAAAGGCCGCGCCGCTTTCCCGCTCGGCCTGAATGCGCTCGATACGCTCGTCAAGGGGCGGATCGCGGCGATCGGCAATGCGGCGCAGACGCTGCATCCGGTGGCCGGTCAAGGGCTGAACCTTGGATTACGCGATGCGCACGCGCTCGCCGACGCGCTCTCGCAGCACGGCCCAACGCCACTCGCACTGGCCGCGTTCGCCGAACGCCGCGCACTCGACCGGCGCCTGACGATCCGCTCCACCGATACGCTCGCCCGCCTCTTCACGGTCGACTTTCCGGCCTTGGGCACGCTGCGCGGACTCGCGCTCACGGCGCTCGAATTCGTGCCGCCGGTCAAGACCGCGCTGGCACGGCAAATGATGTTCGGCCAGCGCCGCTAATCCGCCGCGGATCAGCGTTACGCGAAGTGACTGGATGAGCGTGCGCCGGGCCGGTGCATGGTCGAACCCTGCATCCGGTACGTCAGCGAACCCCGCAGCGCAGCGGGTAGTTCGTGTTTCGCGGGTCTATGAGCCCGCGCACTTTCATAGAAGATTTAATGGGTTACGACGGCCTCAAGTCGGGTGCCGACAATCCGTTAACGCTAAAATACAGGTTTTCCCTCGTGATTTACGACCGTCGCCATCCCACCGATGTGCGGCGGCTGCGCCCCTGCCATGCCCACTCTCGGCTCCCACAACCTGCGCAACAACCTGTTCGTCGCTCCCATGGCGGGCGTGACCGACCGGCCGTTCCGCCAGCTCTGCAAGCGGCTGGGCGCGGGCTATGCCGTGTCGGAAATGGTCGCGTCGAACGCGCAGTTGTGGAAAAGCGAGAAAACCATGCGCCGCGCCAATCACGCCGGCGAGGTCGAGCCGATCGCCGTGCAGATCGCCGGCGCGGATCCGGCCATGATGGCCGAGGCGGCGCGCTATAACGTCGCCAACGGCGCGCAGATCATCGACATCAACATGGGCTGCCCGGCCAAGAAGGTCTGCAACGTGGCCGCCGGTTCGGCGCTGCTGCAGAACGAGCCGCTCGTGCAGCGCATCGTCGAGGCCGTGGTGGGCGCGGTGGGCGTCGGCCCTGACGCGGTGCCCGTCACGCTGAAAATCCGCACTGGCTGGAACCGCGACAACAGGAACGCGCTGAGCGTGGCGCGGCTGGCCGAAAACGCCGGCATTGCGATGCTGACGGTGCACGGCCGCACCCGCGCCGACCTGTATCACGGCGACGCCGAATACGAAACCATCGCCGCGGTGAAGGCCGCGGTGCGCATCCCGGTGGTCGCCAACGGCGACATCACTTCGCCGCAAAAAGCGCGCGACGTGCTTGCCGCCACCGGCGCCGACGCCATCATGATCGGCCGCGCGGCGCAGGGGCGTCCGTGGCTGTTCCGCGAGATCGAGCATTTCCTGCAGACCGGCGAGCTGTTGCCGCCGCCGCGCATCGACGAGATCCAGCAGGTGATGAACGAGCATCTCGAAGATCACTACGCGTTCTACGGCGAATTTACGGGTGTGCGCACAGCGCGCAAGCACATCGGCTGGTACACTCGCGGCCTTTCTGGCGCCAATGTGTTCCGGCATCGCATGAATACGCTGGACACGACGCGCGAACAACTGCTCGCCGTTAACGAGTTCTTCGACGCCCAAAAGGCGCTCTCCGACCGCCTCGTCTACGTGGAAGAGGATGTCAACCCGAACGGCGAGCCGGACCATTCCGACCGACTAGCAGCATGAGCAAGAACAATATCGAACAATCAGTCCGCGACAGCCTGGGCATGTATTTCCAGGATCTCGACGGCTCCAATCCGCACGACGTCTACGACATGGTTATTTCGTGTGTCGAAAAACCGTTGCTCGAGGTGGTGCTCGAGCAGGCCGGCGGCAATCAGTCGCTGGCCGCCGAGTATCTCGGCATCAACCGCAATACGCTGCGCAAGAAGCTGCAACAGCACGGTTTGCTGTAGCTCATCGCCGTTTTCTGCGCCCTGCCACGTCCCTCTTCGGCTTCTCATTCTTCATCATGATCAAGCAAGCGCTCATCTCCGTTTCCGACAAGTCCGGCATCGTCGATTTCGCCAAATCGCTGTCGGACCTCGGCGTCAAGATCCTGTCCACCGGCGGCACCGCGAAACTGCTCGCGGACGCGGGCCTGTCCGTCACCGAAGTCGCCGACTACACGGGCTTCCCGGAAATGCTCGACGGGCGCGTGAAAACGCTGCATCCGAAAGTGCACGGCGGCATCCTCGCGCGCCGCGACCTGCCGGAACACATGGCCGCGCTTGAAAAGCACGACATCCCCACCATCGACCTGCTGGTCGTGAACCTGTATCCGTTCGTGCAGACGGTGGCGAAGGAAGAATGCTCGCTGGAAGACGCGATCGAGAACATCGATATCGGCGGTCCGACGATGCTGCGCTCCGCGGCGAAGAATCATCGCGACGTGACGGTGGTGGTGGACCCGGTCGACTACGCAACGGTGCTCGACGAAATGCGCGCGAACCGCAACACGGTGTCGTACAAGACCAACTTCCGTCTGGCCACCAAGGTTTTCGCGCACACCGCGCAGTACGACGGTGCGATCACGAACTACCTGACGAGCCTGACCGAAGAACTGCAGCATTCGTCGCGCAATACCTACCCGGCCACCTTCAACCTGGCCTTCGAGAAGGTGCAGGACCTGCGTTACGGCGAAAACCCGCACCAAAGCGCCGCGTTCTACCGCGACCTGGTGGTGCCGGCCGGCGCGCTGGCGGACTACGAGCAGTTGCAAGGCAAGGAACTCTCGTACAACAACATCGCCGATTCCGATGCTGCGTGGGAATGCGTAAAGACCTTCGAAGTGCCGGCCTGCGTGATCGTCAAGCACGCGAACCCGTGCGGCGTGGCAGTGGGTGCGGATGCGAACGAGGCGTATGCAAAAGCATTCCAGACCGATCCGACCTCGGCGTTCGGCGGCATCATCGCCTTCAACCGCGAAGTGGACGAAACAACCGCCCAGGCGGTCAGCAAGCAGTTCGTCGAAGTGCTGATCGCACCGTCGTTTAGCGCCGCCGCCCGCCAGGTGTTCGCGGCGAAGCAGAATGTGCGTCTGCTGGAAATCTCCCTGGGCGACGGTCACAACACCTTCGATCTGAAGCGCGTGGGCGGCGGCCTGCTGGTGCAATCGCTCGATTCGCGCAATGTGCAGCCGCGTGAGCTGCGCGTCGTCACGAAGCGTCATCCGACGCCGAAGGAAATGGACGATCTGCTGTTCGCATGGCGCGTGGCGAAGTACGTGAAGTCGAATGCCATCGTGTTCTGCGGCAACGGCATGACGCTCGGCGTCGGCGCAGGCCAGATGAGCCGTGTGGATTCGGCGCGGATTGCCAGCATCAAGGCGCAAAACGCAGGCTTGACGCTCGCCGGCTCGGCCGTGGCGTCGGATGCCTTCTTCCCGTTCCGCGACGGTCTCGACGTGGTGGTCAACGCAGGCGCGACCTGCGTGATCCAGCCGGGCGGCTCGATGCGCGACGATGAAGTGATCGCAGCGGCCGACGAGCACAACATCGCGATGGTGATGACCGGCGTGCGTCACTTCCGGCATTGATTCGGGGCTAGCCGGGCCGGTGCTTGCTTCCTTTGGAAGGATCGCGCCGGCTTGAGCAACCTGAATGAAACGGCCCGGCAGATTTCCCTGCCGGGCCGTTTCGTTTCGTCGCCCGGTGCGCCGTGCGTTCCGTTCGTTGTAGTATCGCAAGCACTTAGTTCGCAGCGCATCTCATGAGAATTCTCGGCATCGACCCCGGCTTGCGTGTGACCGGCTTCGGCGTGATCGACCAGAACGGTCATCAGCTCACCTACGTGGCAAGCGGGGTCATCAAGACCGCCGACGCCGATTTGCCGTCGCGCCTGGGCACGATCTTCGAGGGTATTTCGACGCTGATCCGTCAGCACGCCCCCGATCAATCCGCGATCGAGAAGGTGTTCGTGAACGTCAACCCGCAGTCCACGCTACTGCTCGGCCAGGCGCGCGGCGCTGCGATCTGCGGATTGGTGGCGGGCGGCGTGCCGGTGGCCGAATACACCGCGCTGCAGTTGAAGCAGGCTGTGGTGGGTTATGGCCGCGCCACCAAGGAACAGATGCAGCAGATGGTGGTGCGTCTCCTGAACCTCTCCGGCGTGCCCAGCACCGACGCCGCCGACGCCCTCGGCATGGCGATCTGCCATGCCCACGGCGGCAGCACGCTCAGCACGCTGGGCGGCATCGCCCCTTCACTCGCCAAAAAGGGGCTGCGGGTCCGGCGCGGGCGGCTGGTGGGCTAGTAGCCTTCGCCCCATCCGGACGCCCACGCGCTGCGCTACACTCGCCCTTTCTCTCGAGATTGAACCCGCCATGATCGGTCGCATTGCCGGCGTCCTGCTGGAAAAAAATCCGCCACACCTGCTCGTCGACTGCAACGGCGTGGGCTACGAAGTCGACGTGCCGATGAGCACGTTCTACAACCTGCCCTCGACCGGCGAACGGGTGGTGCTGCTCACCCAGATGATCGTGCGCGAAGACGCTCATCTGCTGTACGGCTTCGGCACCGCAGAAGAGCGCGCGACCTTCCGCGAACTGCTGAAGATCACCGGCATCGGCGCGCGCATGGCGCTTGCCGTACTCTCCGGGATGAGCGTCCACGAACTGGCGCAGACCGTCACGCTGCAGGACGCAGCGCGGCTGACGCGGGTGCCGGGCATCGGCAAGAAAACGGCCGAACGCCTGCTCCTCGAACTGAAGGGCAAGCTCGGCGCCGATCTGGGTTCGATGGCCGGCGCGGTGTCGGCCTCCGACCACGCCTCCGATATCCTCAACGCGCTGCTCGCCTTGGGTTACTCCGAAAAAGAAGCCTTGGCGGCCGTCAAGAACGTGCCGGCCGGCACCGGTGTGTCCGAAGGCATCAAGCTCGCCCTGAAGGCGCTCTCGAAGACTTGAAAGCGCCGCGCGGTACAATGCATCCATGATCGAAACCGACAAACTCGCCGCTGAGCGCATCATCGCCGCCACGCCCGTATCGCCGAACGAAGAAGCGTTCGAGCGGGCGTTGCGCCCGCGTCAGCTCGACGAGTACGTCGGGCAGGAAAAGGTGCGCGGCCAGCTTGAAATCTTCATCGAAGCCGCCAAGCGCCGCGCCGAATCGCTTGACCACGTGCTGCTGTTCGGCCCGCCGGGTCTCGGCAAAACCACGCTTGCGCACATCATTGCGCGGGAAATGGGCGTCAATCTTCGGCAAACGTCCGGGCCGGTGCTCGAACGCGCCGGCGACCTCGCGGCTCTGCTCACCAACCTCGAAAAGAACGACGTGCTGTTCATCGACGAGATTCACCGGCTTTCGCCGGTCGTCGAGGAAATCCTGTACCCGGCACTCGAGGATTATCAGATCGACATCATGATCGGCGAAGGGCCCGCCGCTCGCAGCGTCAAGCTCGATCTGCAGCCGTTTACGCTGGTCGGCGCCACCACGCGCGCGGGCATGCTGACCAATCCGCTGCGCGACCGCTTCGGCATTGTCTCGCGGCTCGAGTTTTACAACCCCGAGGAACTGGCACGCATCGTCACACGTTCGGCATCGCTGCTCCATGCGCAGATTCATCCGGATGGCGCGTTCGAGATCGCCAAACGTGCCCGCGGCACGCCGCGGATTGCCAACCGCCTGCTGCGCCGCGTGCGCGACTTCGCCGAGGTGAAAGCCGACGGCAACATCACCGCGAAGGTGGCGGATGCCGCGCTCAAGATGCTCGATGTGGACCCGGTCGGCTTCGACCTGATGGACCGCAAGCTGCTCGAAGCGATCCTGCACAAGTTCGACGGCGGCCCGGTGGGCGTGGACAATCTGGCGGCCGCCATTGGTGAAGAGCGCGATACGATTGAAGACGTGCTGGAGCCGTATCTGATCCAGCAAGGTTTTCTGCAGCGCACGCCGCGTGGCCGCGTCGCGACGCTGCTGACCTACCGTCACTTCGGTCTTGCCGCGCCGGACTCGTCGAGTCCTGTGTCCGGCCTGTGGGACTCGGGCACGTCCTGAGTCGAACACGCAGCGGGGTCTAGAAAAGCGCCCGCGCGGTATCCGGTCGAGAGCCGGTCGGCTAAAAAAGTCTGACGGCATTGCGCCCGTCGGACCCGCTCCGCTTAAAGCCCGGGTGTGGTGATCTTGCGCAGCGAGTCGTCCTCGCTCGGCGCATCCAGATGCGAGACATCGGCCCACGATTTCACCCTCGCCTTGCCGCCGCCATCGAACTCCACCAGATTGACGCTCGTATTGAGCAACGCATAGTCACGCGGTACTTCCAATGAGAGGTCGCGTGCAAACCGGTAGACGCAGTCAAGCACGCCGCCGTGCGCGACGCACGCTACTCGCCCGCCACGGTGTGCCGCGACGATCGGCGCAACCGCATCCATGACGCGATGGTAAAAGGCCCGCATCGACTCGCCTTCCGGCGGCGCGAAACCGGCATCGCGGGTTTGCCAGTGGTCGTATTCGTCCGGGTAGCGTTCGGCAATCTCGTCGCGGTCATAACCCTGGAAGGCGCCATACGAACGCTCGCGCAAGCCTTCGCGCAAGTTCAACGGCAAGCCCAGAACATCAGCGATCGGCTGTGCGGTCTGCTGCGCGCGCTGCAGATCGCTCGAATAGATGGCGTCGATCTTGCCGCCCTGCTGAGCCTCTTCGGCTAGCCGGCGTGCAAGACGCTCGGCCTGCTCGAGGCCGCTCGCGGCGAGCGGAATGTCGATGTGCCCCTGAATGCGCTTGATGCGGTTCCAGTCGGTCTCGCCGTGCCGGATAAAAAGAATCTGCGTGGACATAAGAAGGGAGTGGGCGTCGGTAGCCGGTTATGCCGAGCCGCTATTGTCGCAAAAGCGGCTGCCGGTCGTGCGGCGGTGAGTCGACGTCAGGCCAGCTCAGACCGCCTCAGACCGCTTCAGGGCTGCGTCTGCAGCCAGAACGTCACCGGCCCGTCGTTGACGAGCGAGACCTGCATATCCGCCCCGAATTCACCGGTTTCGACTATTGCGTGCCTCGTGCGGGCCGCTGCAACGAAGTAATCGAACAGGCGCTTGCCCTCGTCGGGCGGCGCCGCCGGCGTGAAACTCGGGCGCAGGCCGCTGTTGGTATCGGCAGCCAGCGTGAATTGCGACACCAGCAGCAGACCGCCGGCACGCCCGGCCCCGTCGAGGTTCTGCACGGAGAGGTTCATCTTGCCGGCCGCATCGCTGAACACCCGGTAGCCCAGCACCTTGGCGAGCAGCCGGTCGGCCGCCGCTTCGGTGTCGCCGCGCTCGGCGCACACCAGCGCCAGCAGTCCTGCTTCGATGGCGCCCGTGACACGCTCGCCGACGCGCACTTCCGCGCGCCGGACGCGTTGAATCAGCGCAATCACGCGCGGCGCTCCGGCAGAACGAGCATCAAACGCAGCATGCCTTGCCTCATCAGGCCGTCAACGTCACGCGCGCAAAGCGGCGCTTGCCGACCTGCACGACATAATCGCCGGCTTCGACCTTCAGGCCCTTGTCCGAAACAGTCGCGCCGTCGATCTTCACGCCGCCCTGTTCGATGTTGCGCAGCGCCTCGCTGGTCGACGGCACCAGATTCGCCTGCTTCAGCAACTGGCCGATCGCGAGCGGTGCGCCCGCCAGCGTCACCGCCGGAATATCGTCCGGCACGCCGCCCTTCGCGCGATAGTTGAAGTCTTCGAGCGCCCGCTCCGCGTCAGCCTGCGAATGGAAACGCGCAACGATTTCCTGGCCGAGCATCACCTTGAAATCGCGCGGATTGCGCCCCGCCTCGATTTCTTTCCTGAAGCCGGCGATTTCGTCCAGCTGACGGAACGACAGCAGTTCGAAGTAACGCCACATGAGGTCGTCGGAGATGCTCATCAGCTTGCCGAACATATCGGTCGGCTTTTCGCTGATACCGATGTAGTTGTTCTTGGACTTCGACATCTTCTCGACGCCGTCCAGCCCTTCGAGCAACGGCATGGTCAGGATGCACTGCTGTTCCTGGCCGTACTGCTTCTGCAGCTCGCGGCCCACCAGCAGATTGAATTTCTGGTCGGTGCCGCCGAGTTCGAGGTCGGCGTTCAGCGCGACCGAGTCGTAACCCTGCATCAACGGATACAGGAATTCGTGAATCGAAATCGGCAGACCGCCCTGATAACGCTTGGTGAAATCTTCGCGCTCGAGAATCCGCGCCACCGTGTAGCGCGAGGCCAGCTTGATCATGCCGTCGGCGCCGAGCGGCATCGACCATTCGCTGTTGTAGCGAATCTCGGTCTTCTCGCGATCCAGCACCAGCGCGGCCTGTTCGAAGTAGGTCTTGGCGTTCGACTCGATCTGCTCGCGCGTGAGCGGCGGACGAGTGGCGTTGCGGCCCGACGGGTCGCCGATCAGCGAGGTGAAATCGCCGATCAGGAAGATCACCGTATGGCCGAGATCCTGCAACTGGCGCATTTTGTTCAGCACGACGGTATGGCCGATGTGAATATCGGGCGCCGTCGGGTCGAGACCGAGCTTGATGCGCAGCGGCGTGCCAGTGGCCGCGCTCTTCGCGAGCTTCTGTGCGAACTCTTCCTCGATCAGCAGTTCGTCGACGCCGCGCTTGGTGACGGCGAGCGCGTGACGGACTTCATCGGTGATCGGGAAGGCGGGACTGGGCTTGGAGGTGGACTCGGTGCTCATGCTGGAACGTGGGTCGCAAAAAGAGAGATTGTCCCATAGATGCGCACCGCCGCGTCCGCCAAACGCGGCGGAGAGCCGCTGCCGTGTTCAGGCAGGTTTGGGGACTACCTCGTGAGCCGTTGCGCTGCTAATCTGCGAACACGGTTCACAACGAACGACTGACAGGAGCAGCAACGTGGCGCAAGACAGCACGGCGGACGGCGTCTATTTCGGATTGATGTCGGGTACCAGCATGGACGGCGTGGACGGCGTCGCCGTCGCATTCGCCAGGGGCAAGCAGCCGGTGGTGCTCGCGGAGGCCTTTGTCGGCTTCGCCGAGGGACTGCGCGAGGCGCTGTTCGGCTTGCAGCAGCCGGGCGAGAACGAGATCGAGCGCGAGGCGCTTGCCGCCAATGCGCTCGCGACGCGCTACACGGTGTGCTGCCACGAACTGCTGCGCGCGGGCAACCTGTCCGCCGGCGAGGTTCGGGCGATCGGTGTGCACGGCCAGACCGTGCGGCACCGTCCAGAGAAGGGGTATACGCGCCAGATCAACAATCCGGCGCTGCTGGCGGAAATGACCCACATCGACGTCATCGCGGACTTCCGCTGCCGCGACGTCGCCGCGGGCGGCCAGGGTGCGCCGCTGGTGCCGGCGTTCCACGCCACGGTGTTCGGGGCGCCGGGCGAAACCCGGGTGGTCTGCAACCTAGGCGGGATCAGCAACATCACGATTCTCAACGCCGCCGGCAGCGTGCGTGGCTTCGACTGTGGACCGGCCAATGCGCTACTCGACGAGTGGGCACAGCGGCACCTCGGCAAGCCCTATGACGAGAACGGGCACTTCGCAGCCGGCGGCCAGGTGGATCGGCCGCTGCTGCACGCGCTGCTGGACGAGCCGTTCTTCATCGAACAACCGCCGAAGAGCACCGGCCGCGACCTGTTTAATCCTGCCTGGCTCGACGCCAGGTTGCAGGCGTTCGCAGGCGTGGCGCCCGCCGACGTGCAGGCGACGCTCGTCGCCCTGACGGCTATCACGGTCGCGCGGGAGATCGAGCGGCACGCGTCGGATGCCCGCGCGGTCTACGTTTGCGGCGGCGGCGCACGCAATCCGGTATTGATGAAAGCGATCGAGGCGGCGCTCGAGGACAGCGGCGTGAGCGGCGTCCCGGTGCTGACCACCGAGGCGCTCGGCGTGCCGCCCCACCAGGTCGAGCCACTCGCCTTTGCCTGGCTGGCGATGCGTTGTGTGGCGCGCGAGCCGGGCAATCTGGCGAGCGTCACGGGCGCGGCGGGCGAGCGCGTGCTGGGCGCGATTTATCCGCGCTGAGAGACTCGAGGGAATGTAAACGAAGGCGCGGACGAACCGCGGCGGCGCCGCTTTGCCGCCGCGCGGGCCACGGATGGCGCCCTTGGCACAAAACAGACGCACCAAAGAAAAACGGGGCCGAAGCCCCGTTTCCGCGTACTACCTGACCAAACTTCGATCGCTTAGACCGAGAACGACGAGCCGCAACCGCAGGTGGTCGTGGCGTTCGGGTTCTTGATGACGAACTGGGCGCCGTTGATATCGTCCTTGTAGTCGATCTCAGCGCCGACCAGGTACTGGTAGCTCATCGAATCGATCAGCAACTGGACGCCGGCCTTGTTCATCACGGTGTCGTCTTCGTTGATGGCTTCGTCAAACGTAAAACCGTATTGAAAGCCCGAGCAGCCGCCACCCTGCACGAAAACGCGCAGTTTCAGCTCCGGGTTGCCTTCTTCGTCGATCAGTTGCTTGACCTTGTCAGCCGCTGCGTCGGTAAAAACGAAGGGGCTAGGCATCTCGGTCACAGGGGTGTCGGTGACTGCGTTCATTCGAACTCTCCAAAAAAGCTTCTAGCCGCTATTGTAGGGCTGATCTCAATATCGTGCCGAAGCCCACAAAATCAATGGGTTCTCTTCAGCAAAGGGGCCACGCGCAGGCGACCTGTGCGGCACAGCCGTCGGGCGGCACAACTGCGCACCACGCGCCAATATGAAAAAAGCCGCCAACGCGTACGCGCCAGCGGCTTTTGCAGCGGCCTGGCCGAAAGACCAGAGCGCACCGAAGCGATTAACGCTTCGAGAATTGCTTCCTGCGGCGTGCCTTGTGGAAGCCGACCTTCTTACGTTCGACTTCACGAGCATCACGCGTAACGAAGCCAGCCTTCGACAGTTCCGGCTTCAGCGTTGCGTCATAGTCCATCAGCGCGCGGGTGATGCCGTGGCGAACCGCACCGGCTTGACCCGTTTCACCGCCACCCGACACGTTGACCTTGATGTCGAACGTGACAGCGTGGTTCGTGAGTTCCAGCGGCTGGCGCACGATCATCAGCGACGTTTCGCGCGAGAAGTACTCAGCGATAGGCTTGCCGTTGACAACGATCTCGCCCTTGCCTGCCTTGATGAACACACGTGCAGTGGCGCTCTTGCGGCGGCCCGTGCCGTAATTCCAGTTACCGATCATGTGGGCTCCCCTTAGATCTCGAGCGCTTTCGGCTGTTGTGCCGAATGCGGATGCGTTGCTTCAGCGTAGACCTTCAGCTTCTTGATCATCGCGTAGCCGAGCGGGCCCTTCGGCAGCATGCCCTTGACCGCCTTCTCGAGCGCACGGCCCGGGAAGCGTTCTTGCATCTTGCCGAACGTCGTTTCATAAATACCGCCCGGGTAACCCGAGTGACGGTAGTACTTCTTGTCCGTGGTCTTGTTGCCCGTGACACGGAGCTTGCCGGCGTTGATAACGATGATGAAATCACCGGTGTCGACGTGCGGAGTGAATTCAGGCTTGTGCTTGCCGCGAAGACGGTGTGCCACTTCGCTGGCGACACGCCCGAGAACCTTATCCGTCGCGTCAATCACGTACCATTCGCGCGTAACCTCATGGGCCTTTGCGGAAAATGTCTTCATGATCGATCCAAAAATAATTGCTGCGCCCTGTGTTTTTTCCTGCTTGTAATGTGCGCATCGAGGCGCGTGCAGGCTCTCCCTGTTCTTCCTCCGCGGGCACGAATGCGGAAAAGCCTTGGATTATAAAGGAAATTCCGGTCTCAAGTCAAAATTTGAGACACCCAGCCGGACCGGCGGCCGCGGCGGCGCGCCGAAACGGTGGCGCAAGCGCCCGGCGGGCGAAAAAAAACCCGAACGAGCGGTTCGGGTTTAATCCACCAAAGGAGGAGGGTGGAGGAGACATGCGGAGGTTGCCGAACTGCGACAACCAATGGAACCGATTATATGAGCCGACCTTGTGCGACGCAAGAATATTTGCATTACGAAATGCAACGCCACAATGTGAAATTTCTTCAGACACCAGAAATCTGACGAAAATCCAATATAAATCAATGCCATAGGCCTGATCGAGGGCGCCTTCCCCAGCGAAAATCTAGAGTAAAACCCCTAACTTGATCAGGGCAATTCCTGATGCGTGCAGCATGCCGCACCGCAACACACAAGGCTTCAGCGAGCACAACGGCATGCCGGAGTGCCCTCGGGCGAACGCGCAGGCATCGGGCTACAATGCCATCTCGAATACAAAGCGATGCGAGCTGGGGTATAGGCATGGAATGCAAAGTAAGCTGGATGGGGCAAGACGGCATGGCGTTCGCCGCCGAAACGGGTAGCGGCCATCTCGTCGCCATGGACGGCGCACCGGAAGGCGGCGGCCGCAATCTGGCCCCACGGCCGATGGAAATGGTGCTGCTCGGCACCGGCGGCTGCACCGCGTACGACGTGGTGATGATTCTGAAGAAGAGCCGCCAGGAGATCGCCGGCTGCTCGGTGACGCTGAAGGCCGAACGGGCCAGCGAAGACCCGAAAGTGTTCACGAAGATCCACTTCCATTTCACCGTGACCGGCAAGAACCTGAATCCGGCCACCGTCGAACGGGCTATCAATCTGTCGCACGACAAGTACTGCTCGGCGTCGATCATGATCGCCAAGACCGCCGAACTGACGCACTCGTTCGATATCGTCGCGGGCTGAGCCGCGCGGCAACACGTAGCAGCAGCACCGAGCGGCAGCACAAAAAGGAAATGCCGGCATCCTCACGGATGCCGGCATTTTTCTATTCAGCGGCAAAGCAGGCCGATAAGCCGGATTCTGTGCACACGCCGCGCCGAAGCGCCGCGCGCGTGGCAGCCATTCCTCTAGGCGCGCCATTGCTGACGCGCTCAAGCTTCCTACCCGCAGACGTGACGGGGGCCCCGTCCTGCATCTCGAAGATGCTAGCCTGCCTACTTGGAATTGCTCCGGGTGGAGGTTACCGTGCCGGTCTGCCTCGCAGCAGCCGCGGTGCGCTCTTACCGCACCGTTTCACCCTTACCTGATCCCGGCTTGCGCCGGGCCATCGGCGGTTTGCTTTCTGTTGCCCTGTTCCGCGTGTTGCCACGGATGGCCGTTAGCCATCACCCTGCCCTGTGGAGTCCGGACTTTCCTCGCCCTCTTTGGCCGAAGCCGCAGAGGCCGCGACTGCCTGACCTACTTTGCTGGCGGCGATTTTAACACCTCTGGTCCAGCCGGCCGCGAGGGGCGATGAAACAGGCACGGAACGGCCCGGGGAACGGTGCGTCGCGCCGCGCGCCCTGGCTTGCCGGACGCGGCCGGCGGTCTAACGTGCGCGGCGCCCTGCGCGGAACACGGCGGGGTCGTCGTAGAAAGACGGCGCTTCGTTTTCCGGCCACCAGCCTGGAATACCCAGCACAGGAAGCGGCGCGAACAGACGACTCGTCAATTCCTGCGTGGACAGGAGTTCACCGCTGACCGCTTCGTCGAGCCACGCATCGCGCGCCGCCGTGGGCCACGAGAAATACTCGGACGGGACGTCGACAATCCACGTATGGCCGGTGCACGCCTTATACGGGGAAATCAGTTTTCCAGCAGCGCGTGACCGAAGCAGCGCACCTCGCAACGTGCCCCCCACGCCGCGCGATTGGCGATCAACAAAGTCGGCCAGCCGAAGCCACGTAGTGCGTTGCTGAGCACCGGATCAGCACAGGCGAACAGCAACGCGTTCTCGTCGAACAAGGTCAGCGCGTCCCGCACGCCGCCGCGCGTCGGGCCGACGCCCAGGGCGTCGATGGCCGTAGACTGCCGTGTGTTAAGCGCCGCCTTGATGCGTGGGAACGCGAACCAGACGGATGCGTTGAAGAAATCGTGCAGGTTATGGCGGGTCGGTACGCAGCCGGTTGCCGCGATGTGCGCTTCGTAGGCAGCGCCCTCCGGCAGATCTTCCTGGGCAATGAACGCGAGCCGTTGGCCACGGCCCGTGGTCTGGCAGGACTGCTGCGCATCGGCATTCATTTCGGCAAGCAGCGACGCGTAGCTGGTCAGCGCGGCCTGCTGCCAGCGCACGCCGCGCGCGGCAAACTGGGCAAACCACGGGAGCGACCAGTCGATGTCGGCAAACCCGCCCGGTTTGCGTGCCGCGTCTTGCGCCCCCACCCGCCTCTACTCCGGCCTCAGACCAGCCGCCAGCCGATCGTCTCGCCGCCGCGCAACGGCACGACCGGCGTATCGCCGACCGGCAGTTCCGCCGGCAGCGTCCACTGCTCGCGGCGCAACGTGACCTGCTCGCTAGCGCGCGGCAGACCGTAGAAGTCCGCGCCGAAGAAGCTCGCGAAACCTTCGAGCTTGTCGAGCGCGCCGGCCTGGTCGAACGCTTCCGCGTACAGTTCGAGCGCATGCAGCGCCGTGTAGCAACCGGCACAACCGCATGCGTGCTCCTTCAGCCCCTTCGGATGCGGCGCGCTATCCGTGCCGAGGAAGAAGCGCGGATTGCCCGAGGTTGCCGCCTCGACCAGCGCGACGCGGTGCGTCTCGCGCTTGAGGACCGGCAGGCAGTAGTAATGCGGACGAATGCCGCCCTGGAAGATCGCGTTGCGGTTGTACAGCAGATGGTGCGCGGTGATCGTCGCACCCAGCAGTCCCGGCGCCACGCCGGCTTCGCGGATATAGTCCACCGCGTCTTTGGTCGTGATGTGTTCGAACACGACCTTCAGCGCCGGAAACGCGCGGCGCAACGGCGTCATCACGCGGTCGATGAACACCTTCTCGCGGTCGAACAGGTCGATCGAAGCATCGGTCACTTCGCCGTGCACGAGCAACGGCATGCCGGTCTCTTGCATGACCTCGAGCGTCTTCGCACACTTCATGAGGTCCGTGACGCCCGCGTCCGAATTGGTCGTGGCGCCCGCCGGATAAAGCTTGACCCCATGCACGAAGCCGCTTTCGCGCGCACGGCGGATCTCGTCGGGCGGCGTGTTGTCGGTGAGGTACAGCGTCATCAGCGGCTCGAACTTCACGCCGGCCGGAATCGCGGCGACGATGCGCTCGCGGTAGGCCTGCGCCATTGCCTTGGTGGTGACCGGCGGCTTCAGGTTCGGCATGATGATCGCGCGACCGAACTGGCGCGCGGTGTGCGGCAGGACCGCTGCCAGCATCGCGCCGTCGCGCACATGCAGGTGCCAGTCGTCGGGGCGGGCGAGCGTCAGGGAATCGAGGGAAGCAGTGGAAGCAGTCATGGCGTGAAGTTGACCAACCCGGCGGCGCCGCAGCAGCGGCATTGACGTGGACAAACCGCAACGTTGCGGCATATACATAGGTCAATTTAGCTATTTGACGCGCCTGGCTCGGTGATATGCTTGGAAATCATCATTGTAACGGGTTGCCCCGTTAAGACGCTCCGCTTCAGCACCATGTGCCAACTTCTCGGAATGAACTGCGCCGCGCCGACGGACGTCACGTTCTCGTTCACCGGCTTTGCGGCGCGCGGCGGCGTCACCGATCATCACGCCGACGGTTGGGGAATCGCCTTCTTCGAAGACAAGGCTTGCCGCCTCTTCATCGACCATCAATCGTCGGCAACCTCGCCGATCGCGGAGATGGTCAAGCGCTACCCGATCAAGTCGAAGAACACCATTGCGCACATTCGCAAGGCGACCCAAGGGCACATCCTGCTGGAGAACTGCCATCCGTTCATGCGCGAACTGTGGGGCCGTCACTGGATCTTTGCGCACAACGGCGACCTGAAAGACTATTCGCCGTTTCTGACCGGCGTCTACCAGCCGGTCGGCACCACCGATAGCGAGCTCGCCTTCTGCGCGTTGCTGCAAGGTCTGCGTAAGGCGTTCCCCAGCACGCAACCGCCGCTCGACGAACTGTTTGCCGTGCTCGGCACGCTCACGCGCGAGATCACGCAGTTCGGCGTGTTCAACTTTTTGATGTCCAACGGTCAGGCGCTGTTCGCGCATTGCTCGACCAACCTGCACTACATCGTGCGCCGCTGGCCGTTTTCGACCGCGCATCTCGTCGATGCGGACGTGTCGATCGATTTCGCCAAGTACACCACGCCTGAAGACCGCGTCGCCGTGATCGCCACCCAGCCGCTGACCGACAACGAAGTGTGGACCGCGTTCAAGCCCGGCGACCTGCTGATGTTCCAGCATGGCGAAGTGGTCGGCCGGGTGAATGTGCCGGTGCCGCCATGCGTGCTCGAGAAGCTGCGCAATCCGGCTCTGGATGCGTCGGCCTCGGCATCGATGGCGACCGCGTCGATTCATCCTGCGCCGCAGCCCGAGTCCGTCACGCTCGACCTCGAAGCGGCAGACGACGCCGCAGCGTTTGAGTCCTGACGGACGGACTGACGCTGCAAGCCGCACGGCCGTGAAAGCGCTCGCCTGATATGAAAAAGCCGCTCCGAGAGCGGCTTTTTCTTGTCCCTCGCGCGCGGCGCCGCAACTGCGGCACCCCGCTCAGTGCAGAATCTTCGCCAGAAAATCCTTCGCCCGATCCGACTTTGGATTGGCAAAGAAATCTTCCTTGCGATCGTCTTCGACGATCAGCCCCTTGTCCATAAAGATCACGCGGTGCGCGACCTTTTTAGCGAAGCCCATTTCGTGCGTGACGCACATCATCGTCATGCCTTCCTGCGCGAGCTCGACCATCACGTCGAGCACTTCGTTGATCATTTCCGGGTCGAGCGCCGAGGTGGGTTCGTCGAACAGCATCGCGATCGGATCCATCGAGAGCGCGCGGGCGATCGCCACGCGCTGCTGCTGACCGCCGGACAGTTGCCCCGGAAACTTGTCCGCGTGCGCCCGCAGCCCGACGCGATCCAGCAGCTTGAGTGCCTTTATCGTCGCTTCGTCCTTCGAGCGGCCCAGCACCTTGATCTGCGCGAGCGTCAGATTTTCCGTGATCGACAGATGCGGGAACAGCTCGAAGTGCTGGAACACCATGCCGACTTTCGCGCGCAGCTTCGACAGGTTGGTCTTCTTGTCGCCGACCGATTGACCGTCGATGGTGATCTCGCCTTTCTGGAACGGTTCGAGCCCGTTGACCGTCTTGATCAGGGTCGATTTTCCCGAGCCCGACGGACCGCACACCACCACCACTTCACCCTTTTTGACTTCCGTCGAGCAGTCGGTCAGCACCTGGAACTGGCCATACCACTTCGAAACGTTCTTGATAGAAATCATCTTGCAACCTTTTTCTGAAGACCTTTGACGAGGCTCGCCGCGATCACGCAGACCACGAAATAACACGCGCCTGCGAACAGTACCATTTCGACATTCGTGCCGTCACGGTCGCCAATATTCGTGGCGGTGCGCAAGAAGCCGGTGAAGCGCGTCCGGTACGCATAGCCCCGCTAGTCAATTGCCTTGTCATTCGGGCTCTTGAAGAGCGCCTTGATGTCGTCGTTTTCGGGAAAGTTCAGGTTCAAGCCTTTCGGCGGAATCGGCGATTCGAACCACTTCCTGTAGATCTGATCGGCTGTCCCCGACGTTTCTACCTTCGCGATTGCGTCGTCAACCACTTTCTTGAACTCCGGATCGTTCTTGCGCATCATGCAGCCATACGCTTCACGCGACTGTGCCGCCCCGACAATCACGAATTCGCCCGGATTGCTCGACTTCGCTCGCTCGCCGGCGAGCAGCGCGTCGTCCATCATGAACGCGGCGGCACGGCCGTTGGCGAGCGTCAGGAACGACTCGCCGTGGTCTCGCGCGCTGATGATGTTCATACCCATGCGCTTTTCCTGGTTCATCTTGCGCAAGAGACGCTCCGAGGTCGTGCCGGCCGTCGTCACCACAGTCTTGCCTTTGAGATTCGGCCAATCCTTGATGCCGGAATCTTTCCTGGTCATCAGACGGGTTCCGATCACGAAGATCGTGTTCGAAAACGCGACCTGTTGCTCGCGCTCGACGTTGTTGGTGGTCGAGCCGCATTCGAGGTCGACAGTGCCGTTTTGTACGAGCGGGATGCGATTTTGCGGCGTGACCGGATTCAGCCTGATCTTCAGGTCAGACATATTGAGCTTCTGCTTGATCGCATCCACGATGTTCATCATGAATTCGTGCGAGTAACCAATGACATTCTGCTGGTTGTCGTAGTACGAGAACGGAATCGACGATTCGCGATAGCCCAGGGTAATGACGCCCGTATCCTTGATCTTTTTCAGTGTACCGGCTTCCTGCGCATGCGCGCCAACTGCACACAGTCCGAGCGTCGCGACCAGCAGCGCAGCATTCCTGACCTTCATTGATGATCTCCTGACTCTGGTCCCATGCACAGCTCGGCAAAGAACCTGTGCCTGCTCAGAACTGTAACTGAATTGAAAATACTACCGCAGCACAAGTGCTGACAGGGTACCTTGCCAGGCCCTTGGCGCACACCTATTCGCGCATGCGAATCCAATGCGTCAATAAAAAAACGGGCAACATCGTTACGATGCCGCCCGCCGAGGAGATCCGCGGTCCTGCGGACCGCGCTAACCACAAGGGAAACTGAAACTACCCGATCACGGATACAGACCGCGCAGTTGGCGCGCTTCGAGGATGCGCTTACAAGCGACGATAAACGCTGCCGTACGCACCGAGACCTTCTGTTCGCTCGACACTTGCCACACAGCAGCAAACGCTTCGCGCATCACGCGCTCGAGACGCTGGTTGATCTCGTCTTCGGTCCAGAAGAAGCTCGAGAAGTCCTGCACCCATTCGAAGTACGACACGGTCACGCCGCCGGCGTTCGCCACCACGTCCGGGATCACGAGGATGCCCTTGTCGTGCAGGATGTCGTCCGCAGCCGTCGTGGTCGGGCCGTTCGCGCCTTCAACGACGATCTTCGTCTTGATCTTGCCGGCGTTCTTTTCGGTAATCTGGTTTTCCAGGGCGGCCGGAATCAGGATGTCCGATTCGACGGTCCAGAAATCTTCGCTCGCAATCGCGTCCGCTTCCGCGAAACCGCCCACGCCACCGTGCTTGGCCACGTGCTCGAGCAGCGCAACAGCGTCGATACCCGTCGACTTGAAAATCGTGCCCGTGTGGTCCTGCACTGCGACGAGCTTCGAGCCGGCTTCCTGGAACAGGCGTGCCGCGATGCCGCCCACGTTACCGAAACCTTGCACGGCGATGCGTGCGCCTTCGATGTCGACACCAATACGGCGCGCTGCTTCCGAGGCCACCACGAACACGCCGCGGCCGGTCGCTTCGCGGCGGCCGAGCGAACCGCCGAGCGTGATCGGCTTGCCGGTCACGACGCCCGTCGCCGTTTGGCCCTGGTTCATCGAGTACGTGTCCATCATCCACGCCATGATCTGCTCGTTCGTGTTCACGTCCGGCGCGGGGATGTCGGTGTTCGGTCCGATGATGATGCCGATTTCGCTGGTGTAGCGGCGCGTGACGCGCTCGAGCTCACCACGCGAGAGCGTGCGCGGATCGACGCGGATACCGCCCTTCGCGCCGCCGTACGGCACGTTCACGGCTGCGTTCTTGACCGACATCCATGCGGACAGCGCCATCACTTCCGACAGCGTCACGTCCTGGTGGTAACGCACACCGCCCTTGCCAGGACCGCGCGACACATTGTGCTGCACGCGATAGCCTTCGAAGTGAGCCACGGTGCCGTTATCGAGTTCGATAGGCACGTCGACCACGAGAATGCGCTTCGGACGCTTGAGGGTTTCGAGCCAGCGCGACAGTGAGCCGAGATACGGTGCGACGCGGTCGACCTGGCGCAGGTAGTTGCCCCACGGGCCAAGGTTGTCGCTATTCAGATAGGACGGGACGGATTGCAACGGCGATGCGGACTGCGGTTGGGATGACATGAACGCTCCAAGCGTTTTGACCGAATGACGCCATTGTCGAAAAAGGCCAATTTGAAATCCAATGCCGTTTGCTCATCCCGTTATGTCTTTCGTGCATAACGTTGAAATTCCGCAAAAAGCTGTCGCACAAGGCGCAAGAATACGCCGGCGCGGCGCAGGATGAGGCGCCGCGCATCGTGCGCCCGACGCGCTTGCGACCAGCTTACGACGCACCTTGAGCAAGCTCGCCGGTGACCGTGTCCCACAGCTTGCGCACCAGCACCTGGCGCGGATCGTCGCCCTGCGCCGCGAGCTTGTCGCGATACAGGCGGATCTCCATGGTCAGCGTGAACTGCCCTTCCGTCGCGCCGCGCGCTGCGCGATCGAGACGGATCAGCTTGCCGTCGGCCACCGCATCTTCGACCGCGCTATGCGGCAGGAAAGCGATGCCATGGCCCGCCAGCGCCATCGCCTTGAGGCCCTCGGCCATGTCCGTTTCATAGAGACGGTCGAGCGACAGACGGGCCGGCGCATTGGCGATGATGACTTCGGTCATGCGGCCGAGATACGCGTTCGGCGTGTACGACAGATAGGGCACGGGTTCGTCGGGCGTGCCCGGTAAGCTGTAGCGCGGACGCCCCGCGCGGCCCGGCGCCGAGAACGGGCTGATCGGCTCGATGCCGAGCGTGAGCATGTCGTAGCGAGCCGGATCGAGCGCGACAGGATGGCTCGGATGGTGGTAGCCCATCACCAGATCGCAGCCGCCTTCCACCAGTGAGAGCACTGCATCGTGCACGTTCAACGCGCGCAGGCGGGTATGCACGGGACCCAACTGCGCCTCGATGCGTTGTAGCCAGCGCGGAAAGTAGGTGAGCGAGAGCGTGTGCGGCACCGCGAACTCGATCGTCGCAGCGGGCGTCGCCGTATGCCCGCGCAACAGCGTACGCGCCTCGTGGAACTGCGAGAGCATCGCCAGCGCCTGCTCGTAGAACACCTGGCCGGCGGCCGTGAGCCGCGTCGGATAAACGGAACGGTCGATCAGTTCCGTGCCGAGCCAGGCTTCCAGCGCCTGAATGCGGCGCGAGAAGGCAGGCTGCGTGACGTGACGCAATCCCGCGGAACGGCTAAAGCTGCGGGTTTCCGCAAGCGAAACGAAGTCTTCGAGCCATTTCAGTTCCATGCGGAGCGTGCGGCCGGCGGGAGAGGAGAAGTCAGCATTCTAGCGGGGCGGTGTCCGAGCCGCGAGGTCCATGGCCTCGACATCCTACCGGCGCGGTCCGTCCGCCTACCCGGCCGAATCAGGGGCAGGCCCCACCCGGTGGTAAAATTGCGGATTCCCTCCGTTTCCGATCCGCTCACCGAGCGCTCACGCCTCCATCATGTCCGACACCAGTCCCGATACCCTGTTCGCGCTGACCGCGCTCTCCCCGCTCGACGGCCGCTATGCGTCGAAAACCGAAGCCCTGCGCGAATGGCTCTCGGAAGCCGCGTTCATGCGTCATCGCGTGACGGTCGAAATCCATTGGCTGATTGCGCTGTCGCACACCGGTTTCGCCGAAGTGCCGCGGTTCTCCGAAGCGTCCGAACAATTCCTGCTGCAACTGGCCGAGCGCTTCACCGCGCACGACGCCGCGCGCATCAAGGAAATCGAGCGCGTCACGAATCATGACGTGAAGGCGGTCGAATACTGGCTCAAGGAATCGGTGAAGGGTCAACCGGAACTGGAGCGCGCAAGCGAGTTCATCCACTTCGCCTGCACCTCGGAAGACATCAACAACACCTCGCACGGCCTGATGCTGGCCGGCGCCCGCGAGCACGTGATCGTGCCGGCGCTGCGCTCGGTGCATGCGCGCCTCGTCGCGCTGGCGCACGCGCAAGCCGCGCAGCCGCTGCTCTCGCGCACGCACGGCCAGCCCGCCAGCCCGACCACGCTCGGCAAGGAAATCGCCAACGTCGCGGCGCGTCTCGCGCGTGCGATCGAGCGTATCGAGAAGGTCGAACTGCTCGGCAAGATGAACGGCGCAGTGGGCAACTTCAACGCGCATCTGTCCGCGTATCCCGACTTCGACTGGGAAGCGTTCTCGCGCCAAGTGGTCGAGCAGCGCCTGAAGCTCACGTTCAACCCGTACACGATCCAGATCGAACCGCACGACTATATGGCCGAGCTGTTCGACGCCGTGTCGCGCGCCAACACGATCCTGCTGGATCTGGACCGCGACGTGTGGGGCTACATCTCGCTCGGCTACTTCAAGCAGCGCCTGAAGGCCGGCGAAATCGGCTCGTCGACGATGCCGCACAAGGTCAACCCGATCGACTTCGAAAACTCGGAAGGCAACCTCGGTCTGGCGAATGCCACGCTGCGCCATCTGGCCGACAAGCTGCCCATCTCGCGTTGGCAACGCGACCTGACCGACTCGACGGTGCTGCGCAATATCGGCGTCGCGTTCGGTTACTCGCTGCTCGCCTACGACGCGCTGATCCGCGGTCTGGACAAGCTCGAAGTGAACCCGCTGCGTCTGAACGAAGACCTCGACAACTGCTGGGAAGTGCTGGCTGAGCCGGTGCAGACGGTGATGCGCCGCTACGGCATCGAAAACCCGTACGAGCAGTTGAAGGAACTCACGCGCGGCAAGGGCATTACGCGCGAGGCGCTGCAGACGTTTATCGGCGGGTTGAATATTCCCGCCGATGCGAAGGAGCGTCTGCTGGCGATGACGCCGGCTTCATATGTAGGTAAGGCGATCGAGCTGGCGAAGCGGATCGCCTAAGCCGAACCGCACCCACGAAGGTTAGCCTGGGCGCAAGAAGTACCCGCCCGGCAGCGAATGCCGTTCAGTTCAAAACTGAACGGCATTTTTGTTTCTGCAGCCGGCCGTGTGTCCAGGCACGCCGAAGCGCCGACTGTCCGGCCTGATCGAGCGCAAACCGCGCGCTTCATCTGGCGCGTCGCTCCCAGGTATTTCCCTCCCATCCGCAAATTTTCTGTTGACAACATTTTTGGTGTAATAACATCCGTCATGACAACACATGTTGCAATTAACATTAATCGCGCACCGCATGTTGTATTGCAGGCAAGTGCGTTGTCGCCAGTCCCCCGTATCGTGGCGGGGGTATCGCCCATCACTGCGGAGAAAACCCATGGGACGTCGTTCCTTTCTGATGTCTGTCGTTGCAATCGCAATGCTCGGCACAAGCATCGCCCACGCGCAAAACAAAGAGCTGATCGTCGGCACCGACACCTCGTTCATGCCGTTCGAATTCAAGCAAGGTGACAAATACGTCGGCTTCGACCTCGACCTGTGGGCCGAAATCGCGAAAGACCAGGGCTGGACCTACAAGATCCAGCCGATGGATTTCAGTGGCCTGATTCCGGCACTGCAGACCCAGAACATCGATGTCGCCCTCTCCGGCATGACCATCAAGGAAGAGCGCAAGAAAGTCATCGATTTCTCAAGCCCGTACTACGACAGCGGACTCGCTGCGATGGTGCAGACCGGCAACACGAGCATCAAGTCGATCGACGACCTGAACGGCAAGGTCATCGCGGCCAAGACCGGCACCGCGACGATCGACTGGATCAAGGCTCACCTGAAGCCCAAGGAAATCCGCCAGTTCCCGAACATCGACGAAGCCTATCTGGCACTGGAAGCCGGACGCGTCGACGCGGCGATGCACGATACGCCGAACGTCCAGTATTTCGTGAACACGGAAGGCAAGGGCAAAGTGAAGGTCGCCGGCGACCCGGTCAGCGGTGACAAATACGGCATCGGCTTTCCGAAGGGAAGCCCGCTGGTAGCGAAGGTCGACGCAGAACTGATCAAGCTCAAGGCAGACGGGCGCTACGCCACGCTTTACAAGAAGTGGTTCGGCTCCGAGCCGCCCAAGTCGTAATCGTCTGGAAACGGTTGCGCGGCAGCCGCGGCTGTCGCGCAACCAACGAAACAACAGGAGCGATTTGTGGAATTCGATTGGTCAGTGATCTGGACGGCGCTTCCTGACTTGCTGGAAGGCGTAAAGCTAACCGTATTCATTGCGTTTGTAGGACTCCTTGGCGGATTTATCGTCGGCATGATCGCCGGGATGTTTCGCGCCTACGGGCCTATTGCCCTCAACGTCCTCGCTCAGGTCTATATCGAGCTGATTCGAGGCACGCCCATTGTCGTGCAGGTGATGTTTCTCTATTTCGCCCTGCCCCTGCTCGCCCATATCCGCATCGACGGACTGACCGCCGCCATCATCGCGATCACGGTCAATTCCGGCGCCTATCTTGCCGAAGTCGTACGCGGCGCGCTGTTGTCGATCCCCAAGGGGCTTATGGAAGCCGGCCTGGCGATGGGGCTGTCCATGCCACGCGTGCTGCTGAAAATCGTCGGACCGCTCGCCTTCCGCCGGCTCATTCCACCGCTTGGCAATCAATGCATCGTCAGCCTTAAAGACACATCGCTATTCATCGTGATCGGCGTGGGCGAGCTGACACGCCAAGGGCAAGAAATCATCGCCGGAAATTTTCGCGCAGTGGAAATCTGGACCGCCGTCGCCCTCATCTACCTGGTTCTGACGGGGGTGATGACGATCACACTGCGTCTCGTTGAAAAGAGGATGCGCATACTATGAGCATGGTCGAATTTCAGAGCGTCTCGAAGAGCTTTGGCCACGTGCCGGTCCTGAAGGACATCGACCTGCGTATCGACAGCGGTGAGGTCGTTGTCGTAGTGGGCCCGTCGGGGTCGGGAAAATCCACGATGCTTCGTTGCATCAACGCGCTCGAGAAGATCACTAGTGGAGAGCTGCTGGTCGACGGCCAGAGCGTCAAGGGCAACGCTTCGGTCATTCGCAGCATTCGCCTGGAAGCAGGAATGGTTTTCCAGCAGTTCAATCTGTTCCCGCAGATGACAGCGCTCGAGAACGTCATGTTCGGTCCCATCCAAGTGCGCGGCTCGTCGCGCGCCGAGGCGCGTGATCAGGCCATGGCGCTGCTCGACAAGGTCGGTCTCGAATCGCGCGCCAATCACTATCCGTCCGAGTTGTCCGGTGGTCAACAGCAACGTGTGGCGATTGCGCGGGCGCTTGCGATCAAGCCTAAGCTGATGCTCTTCGATGAGCCAACTTCTGCACTGGACCCGGAACTGCGCCACGAAGTACTGAAGGTGATGCAGGATCTCGCCAGTGAAGGCATGACGATGATCGTCGTGACGCATGAAATCGGCTTCGCCAAACGCGTGGGCACGCGTCTGCTGTTCATGGACCAAGGCGGGATTGCCGAGGATGGACAGCCTGGCGAGCTGATCGACAATCCACCTACGCAACGGTTGCGGGATTTCCTGAAACACGTGTCGTGAAAAAAATCCCCCTTGGCGTCGGCGGACACCAAGGGGGATCGACGCGACGAATGTCTTGTCTTGCTAGCCGCCGATCGTCAGCGACTCTTCATCTGCCGCAAAACCTCATCGACTATCTGCTCCGGCGTCAACTCGATACTGACCGTAATCGCCTCATCCGCGCCCGGCTCCTCCAGTGTATCCAACTGGCTTTGCAACAACGAAGGATCGAAGAAATGCCCGGTGCGTGTCTGCAAGCGCTCGTGCAGCACTTCGTACGAGCCCTTCAGATAGACAAACACCACGTCCTTATCGCCGCCGCGCAGGACGTCGCGATACGAACGCTTCAGCGATGAGCACGTAAACACCGCCGTCTCGCCCGCATGCTGCTTTTCCTCGATTGCGGCCCGAATCGTCTTGAGCCACGGCCAGCGGTCTTCGTCGGTGAGCGGAATGCCGTGATGCATCTTTTCCTTATTGGCCGCGCTATGAAATGCGTCGCCGTCCGTGAAGCTGCATTGCAGGCGCTCTGCCAGCATCTCGCCAATCCGCGTCTTGCCGGCGCCGGACACGCCCATTGCGATCAGAATCATTCAATACTCCTTACACGACCGTCGCGAGCGCGAAAGTCAAAGCCAAACCCAATACGGAAATGATGGTTTCGCAGAGCGACCACGTCTTGAACGTCTGTCCCACCGTCATTCCGAAGTACTCCTTGATCAGCCAGAAACCGCCGTCGTTGACGTGCGAGAAAATCAGCGAGCCCGAGCCGGTGGCGAGCACGAGCAATTCCGGACTCACCTGCACGCCGCTGGCTGCCGCGATCGGCGCGACGATGCCGCACGCGGTCGTCATGGCGACCGTCGCCGAGCCGGTGGCAAGACGGATCAGCGCCGCCACCATCCAGCCGAACAGCAGCGGCGACAGATGCGCCGAGGTCGCCACATTGACGATCTCTTTGGAAATGCCGCTGTCCATCAACACGCGGCCAAAGCCGCCGCCGGCGCCGACGATCAGCGTAATGCCCGCGATCGGCGCGAGGCAGTCGCCGCAGAATTTCTGGATCTGGGCGCGATTGAAGCCGCGCTGGGCGCCGAAAGTCCAGAAGCTGACCAGCACGGCGATCAGCAACGCCACATCCGAGTTGCCGACGAAATGCAGCAGACTATTCGGCAAGGTCTTCGGCGTAAACACCAGATCCGCCCAACTGCCGATCAGCATCAGGATGACGGGCAGCAGGATGGTGAACAAGGTAATGCCGAAGCCCGGCAGCTCACGCGTTTTGCCCGCGTCGTTGCTCGCCTGCGCCGATCCGAGGAACTGCGCAGCCAGCGGATTGTTCTCGGGCAGCTTGATATAACGGCTGACGAGCAAGGCGAACAGCGGACCGGCGACGATCGCCGTCGGCACGCCGACGATCAACCCATAAGCGATAGTCTTGCCGATGTCCGCGTGATACGCCTGCACGGCGAGCATCGCGGCCGGGTGCGGCGGAATCAGGCCGTGTACGACTGAAAGACCCGCGACCATCGGCAAGCCGACCAGCAGCAGCGATTTGTTAGTCCGCTTGGCGACGTTGAACGCAATCGGAATCAGCAGCACGAAGCCGACTTCGAAGAACACCGGCAAGCCGACGATGATCGCCACGACCATCATCGCCCAGTGAATATGCTTCTCGCCGAAGCGATCGATCAAGGTGGTGGCAATCCGTTCCGCGCCGCCCGACTCGGCCATCATCTTGCCGAGCATCGTGCCGAGGCCAACCACGATTGCAATGTGGCCAAGCGTATTGCCGTTGCCGGTTTCGAACGATTTGACGATCGTGTCCATCGGCATGCCGGACGCAAGTCCGAGCAGCAGCGAGACGATGATCAGGACGAGGAACGGATAGACCTTGTAGCGCGTGATCAACAGGATCAGCGCGGCGATGGCGATCACCGCGTAAATCAGCAGCAAGCTGCCATGGCTAGCTCCCATGGAGCGCCTCCTTTTGCATTGTTGGTGATGAGTGCCCCAAACCTGCCGCTTCGCGCCAGCCCCGAGGAGGCAATCCCCCGAGGGGACTTCCTCCGGGGCGGAAAACCTGGGGCGGCCCAGCGCTTTCTGACGCGCTGCGAACGCAAGCTGCGGAGCCTTTCGCGCTGCCCGTCTCTACGCCTCACGCGAAACCGGACTCTGCCGGCAAGCGCGGACGCTGAATTTTACTGTTTGTTTGCGTGATGGGCGCGCGAAACGCCCAACGCAGATAAAAAGGGAGCCTCGCTATCACGACCTGGACGGGCGCAACAGCGAAGCTCCTTTGGATGCAGTCTGACCCTTGACACAGCTTATCCGGGCCATCAGCCACTTACGCGGACGCCGACTGCACAGCCGCCGGCGTCGCGCAGATCAACCTTGCGCGAACTCAATGGGCCGGCGCAGCGAGTTCGCTGGCGGCACGCGCGAGACGCGTGATCTCATCCCAGTTCTGCGCCACCAGCGCAGCCTTCGGCGTGAGCCACGAGCCGCCCACGCAGACGACGTTCGGCAGTGCGAGGAAATTAGGGGCGGTTTCCGCGGAGATGCCGCCGGTGGGGCAGAACTTCAGTGCCGGGAACGGACCGTGAAACGCCTGCAGCATCGGTATGCCGCCGGCTTGCTGCGCCGGGAAGAACTTGACGATTTCATAGCCCAGCTCCAGCGCGACGATGATGTCGCTCGGCGTCATCACGCCCGGCAGCAGGGGCAGACCGGCATCCTGCGCGGCCTTGTGCATGTCCTTCGTGAGGCCCGGCGAGACGCCGAACTGCGCACCCGCCTTCTTCGCCTGCGCGCAGTGCTCGGGCTTCGTGATCGTGCCCACGCCGACGACGATGTCTTCCGCCAGTTGGCTAGCGCGTTCGATGGCTTCGAGACCTGCCGCGGTACGCAGCGTGATTTCCAGCACTTTTACGCCGCCCGCATGCAGTGCGCGCGACACCTTCTCGCCCTGCTCCACCGAGTCGAACGCCAGCACCGGAATCACCGGGCCGAGGCGCACGATGTCGCTTACTTTCTTCGTCGTCATAGTCAGACTCCTTGTTTCTGCAGCGCGTGGCTTGCGTGAACTTCACCCACCATCGGGCCAAATACCGAAGCGCCCAGTTCCGCCGGCGCAGCGGCCGCGCGGAAGACGCCAAACAGTTCGCGGCCGAAGCCGACTTCGTTTTCCGCCTGGTGCTGCGGCACGGCTTCCGGCCGCGCCGCCCATTCGGCCGCATCGATTTCGATGTCGAGCACACCTGCTTCGGCGTCGATCACCAGCATATCGCCGGTATGCACCTTGCCGATCGGCCCTTGCAGCAATGCTTCAGGCGAGATGTGAATCACGGCCGGCACCTTGCCCGAGGCCCCCGACATGCGCCCATCCGTGACGAGCGCGACGTGGAAACCTTGATCCTGCAACACGCCGAGCAACGGCGTCAAACGGTGCAGTTCGGGCATGCCATTTGCGCGAGCGCCCTGGAAGCGCACCACCGCCACGAAATCGCGCTTCAGTTCGCCGTTGTCGAACGCTTCCTGCACCGCTTCCTGCGAATCGAACACGATCGCCGGCGCTCTCACCTTGCGATGCTGCGCCGCAACCGCCGAGATCTTGATGACACCGCGCCCCAGCTTGCCCTGCATCAGGCGCAGGCCGCCGTCCGGCTGGAACGGCTCCTTGATGCCGCGCAGCACGGCCGTTTCCTGGCTCTCCGTCACGCCCGGCACCCAGGTCAGCTTGCCGTCGAGCAGCTTGGGCTCTTCGGTGTAGTGATGAAGGCCCTTGCCTGCCACCGTGGTGACGTCTTCGTGAAGCAAGCCGCCTTCCAGCAGATTGCGAACCAGAAACGCCACGCCACCCGCGGCGTGGAAGTGGTTCACGTCGGCTTTGCCGTTCGGATAGATCTTCGCCAGCAGCGGCACGCTTTGCGACAACTGGTCAAAATCGTCCCAGTCGATCACGATGCCCGCCGCCCGCGCAATCGCCACGAGGTGCAGCGTGTGATTGGTCGAACCGCCCGTTGCGAGCAACGCGACGATGCCGTTGACGATCGCTTTCTCGTCGATCACATGGCCGATCGGCGTGTAATTGCCGCGTTCCACGGTCAGGTCGAGCACGCGGCGCGCGGCTTGCGCGGTGAGCGCATCGCGCAACGGCGTGTGCGGATGCACGAACGCCGAGCCCGGCAGATGCAGGCCCATCACTTCCATCAGCATCTGATTGCTGTTCGCCGTGCCGTAGAACGTGCAGGTGCCGTGGCTGTGGTACGCAGCCGCTTCCGCTTCGAGGAGCGCGCCGCGATCGCACTGACCGGTGGCGAACTGCTGGCGGATCTTCGCCTTGTCGTCATTGCCGAGGCCGCTCGTCATCGGGCCGGCCGGAACGAAGATCGTCGGCAGGTGGCCGAATTGCAGCGCGCCGATCAGGAGGCCCGGCACGATCTTGTCGCAGATGCCGAGGCACAGCGCCGCGTCGAACATGTTGTGCGTGAGTGCGACCGCCGTGCCCATCGCGATCGCCTCGCGCGAGAACAGCGACAGTTCCATCCCCGCGTTGCCTTGCGTGACGCCGTCGCACATCGCCGGCACGCCGCCTGCGAATTGCGCGACCCCGCCGTTTTCACGCGCAGCCTGCTTGATGATGTCGGGGAAATTCTTGTACGGCGCGTGCGCGGACAGCATCTCGTTGTACGACGACACGATACCGATGTTCGGCTCGCGGATCTGCTTGATCACGAGCTTGTCGTTGCCCTCGAGGCCGGCAAAGCCGTGCGCGAGGTTCGCGCACGACAGCGCGCCGCGTGCCGGAAACTTGCCTTGTGCTTTATCGATGCGGGCCAGGTAGGCTGCGCGGGTAGGCTTGCTGCGTTCGATCACGCGCTGCGTGACCTTGAGCAATTGAGAATGCGGGGAAACCATCGAAGCTCCTTCGTCGCTGGCTGAGGCGAACAGGCGCGCAGGGCCAGGTGGGGATCGCGGGGACGTCGGACCAAGCCGACGACAAGAGTTTAGTAGAAAAACTACACGATCGCAACGTCGACAACCCCAACATTTACGCCACCTGCGATTCGCCGCAACGCACCATCTGGCGCCATCTCCAGCCGAAACAGACTTAACCTAGGGAATACACCTACAGAAAGATATGTAGTTTTTGTACATCTCCGGCAATCAGCTATAGTCCACGCATTCTTCAGCATAGTGCGAGTTTTCCAATGATGCTGTCCCAGGTGGAAGAGATGCGTGACCAGTTGCGCCCTTCCGAGCGCAAGCTGGCCGACTACGTGATCGAAGCGCCGCGCGAGGTGCTCGATCTGTCGATGAACGAGGTGGCGGCCCGTGCCGGCGTGAGCCAGCCGACCATTGCGCGGTTCTGCCACGCGCTCGGCTTCTCGGGCTTCCGGGAGTTCAAGATCCGTCTCGCGCAAGGCATCGCGGCGGAAGTGCCCGCCGTCTACCGCGACGTTCGGCCCGACGAGCCCACCCCGGGCGTGGCCGCCAAGGTGTTCGACCGGACCATCGGCGCGCTGATCCAGGTGCGCAACAACCTGTCGTCGGACAGCGTCGCGGCCGCGATCGAGCTGCTGTCCGCGGCACGGCGGATCGAGTTCTACGGCGCGGGCGGCTCCGGCATCGCCGCGCTCGACGTGCAGCACAAGTTCTTTCGTCTGGGCATGCCGAGCGTCGCGTATTCGGATCCGCATACGTTCCTGATGTCGGCGGCGCTGCTCGGTGAAGGCGATGTGGTGGTGGCGATTTCGAATACCGGGCGCACGCGCGATATCGTCGATGCGGCGAAGTCGGCCCTGGCAGCCGGCGCCAAGGTGATTGCGATTACGCACGGCAACTCGCCGCTCGCGCGGCTTGCGACAGTGGGCCTGTTTGCAAACGTCGACGAGGATACGGATATTTTTTCGCCGATGACTTCGCGCGTCTCGCATCTGGCGATTGGCGACATTCTGGCGGTGGGAGTCGCGCTGAGCCGCGGGCCGGAGCTGATCGGCAAGCTCGCGCAGGCGAAGGACGTGATCAACCGCAGACGGATCGATCCAGGCGCGTAACGGGACGGGCCACACAAAAACGACGGGCTCCCCGAAGAGAGCCCGCATCTATTGCACTACCGTGCTGACAAAACCTGCCTCACCCAAAGCGCCCCAACCGCAGCGCCTTGCGTGACCGTCGGCCTACTGCTGTTCGTCAAAACGGCTTGATCACGACCAAAGCGACCGCCGCCAGCATCCCCAGCACGGGCAGTTCATTGAACATCCGATACCACTTATGCGAGCGCCGGTTCTCGCCGCGCTCGAACGCGGCCAGCAGCCGGCCGCAATACCAGTGATAGACGATCAGCAGCACGACGACCGTCAGCTTCGCGTGCATCCAGCCCTGGCCGCGCCCGATGCCGATCACCAGCCACAACCATAGCCCGCACGCGAGCGCAGGCACGGCGATCATCGTCATGAAGCGATAGAGCTTGCGCGCCATGAGAAGCAGGCGCGCCGTGGCCGCGGGTTCCGTCTCCATGGCCAGATTAACGAAGATGCGCGGCAGATAGAAGAGGCCGGCAAACCAGGAAGCAATCAAAATGATGTGAAACGTTTTTACCCAAAGCATCGGCAGCTCTCGTGCGACTTGTTCGCGTTATTGTTGGCCGTCAGGTGACGCGGCAAAGGAATTACTGCCGCCCTTCACCGTGCCCCAGCACCACGTACTTCAGCGACGTGAGCCCTTCCAGCCCCACCGGCCCGCGCGCATGCAGCTTGTCGTTCGAAATGCCGATTTCCGCGCCGAGACCGAATTCGAAGCCGTCCGCAAAACGCGTCGATGCGTTGACCATCACGCTCGCTGAATCGACTTCGCGCAGGAAGCGCATCGCGCGGTCGTGGTCTTCGGTGACGATCGCATCGGTGTGCTGCGAGCTGTACGTGTTGATGTGCTCCATCGCCGCGTCGATGCCGTCCACCACCTTGATAGCCAGCACCGGCGCCAGATATTCGGTGCGCCAGTCTTCTTCGGTGGCCTCGACGAGCGGCCCCACGCCCGCATCCGACAACACGGCGCGCGCCGCAGGGTCGACGCGCAATTCCACGTCCTTGCTGCGGTACAGCTTACCCAACGCCGGCAGCACTTCGGCCGCAATGCCGCGCGCCACCAGCAGCGTCTCCATCGTGTTGCAGGTGCCGTAGCGGTGCGTCTTGGCGTTGTCGCAGACGGTCAGCGCCTTGGTCAGATCCGCGCGGTCGTCCACGTAGACGTGGCAGATACCGTCGAGGTGCTTGATCATCGGCACGCGCGCTTCTTCCATCAGACGCGCAATCAGGCTCTTGCCGCCGCGCGGAACGATCACGTCCACGTACTCGGTCATTGTGATCAGCACGCCCACTGCGGCGCGATCCGACGTCCCCACCACTTGCACCGCGTCTTGCGACAAACAGGCCGCTTCGAGACCTTCGCCGATCAGCCTGGCAAGCGCCGTGTTGCATTCGAGCGCTTCCGAACCGCCGCGCAAGATCGTTGCGTTACCGGACTTCAGGCACAACGCGGCCGCATCGATCGTCACGTTCGGACGCGATTCGTAGATGATGCCGATCACCCCCAACGGCACGCGCATCTGCCCGACCTGGATGCCGCTCGGCCGGTACTTGAGATTGCTGATTTCGCCGATCGGATCCGGTAGCGCCGCGACCTGGCGCAGTCCCTCGACCATCGTCTTCAACGCTTTATCGGACAGCGTGAGGCGGTCGATAAAGGCCGCGTCGTGTCCCTTGTCGCGCGCCTTGGCCACGTCACGCGCATTGGCTTCTTTCAGTTGCGCGGCCTCGCGTTCGATCGCGCACGCCACGGCTTCGAGCGCGGCGTTCTTCGCCGCCGTCGACGCCCGCGCCATCGCACGCGAAGCTTGACGGGCGCGGCGACCGAGGTCGGTCATGTACTGGTCGATATCCATGGTGAGTCTCGTGTTGCCGCAGCTTCAAATGCGGCGGACAGGCAAAATTAGCGAATGATCAAACGATTGTAAGCCGGGTTGCGGCTGCCTGCTCAAGCCGGCCGGCGAGCTGGTGCGGCGAAACCGGGCCGCGCCGGCGGCGAAATGGGTGCAGACTTCGAAGGTGAGGCTACCGTCATCGCCAGTTCGAAGAGCCCGTCCCATGGATCGGGCGGCGGATCATTGCGATGGTTGCCCGGCGTGCCGCCGGAGAGCCCCTTCACCTGCCGGTCGAGCTTCGCGGCAAGCGCAAGCCCTTGTTCCAGCGCCGCTTCGGTCACGCGCGAGAGCGCGGGTCCGATCAGCCGTTCACGCGGCCCCCAGACGCGGTTTTCGCGCGTCAGCATGGCGAGCGGCTTGCCCGCCGCGGCACCGCGCTTGATCCGCAACAGCGTGCGCACTTCCTCGACGACCGCCCACAGCACCAGCACCGCGGCCTCGCCTTCGCCGCGCAGGCCGTCGAGCATGCGCGCGAGCCGGCCGACATCGCCCGCCAGCATCGCCTCGTTCAGCTTGAAGACGTCATAGCGTGCAACGTTGAGCACGGCATCCTGAACCTGCTCGAAGCTCAGCGCACCGGCCGGATACAGCAGCCCGAGCTTCTGGATTTCCTGATGGGCCGCGAGCAGGTTGCCTTCCACGCGCTCCGCGATGAACTGCAATGCACGCCGCCCTTCCTCGCCGGCCGCCACGCGCTGGCCCTGCTGCGAGAGTCGCTGACCCACCCAGTTCGGCAACTGCGCGCGCTCGACAGGGTCGATTTTCAGCGCGACGCCAGCCTCGACCAGCGCCGTGAACCACGCGGCCTTTTGCGTGGCCGAATCGAGACGCGGCAACGTGATCATCGTCAGGACATCGGGATTGACCGCGGCAGCGAGTGTCTTCAGCGCATCCGCACCGTCCTTACCCGGCTTGCCCGACGGAATCCGCAGCTCGACCAGTTGCTTATCGCCGAACAGCGACATCGACTGGCTCGCACCAAGCAGCGCGCTCCAGTCGAAGCCTCGCTCGACCGTGAACACCGAGCGATCGGTATAGCCGGCCGCTCGCGCTGCCGCGCGAATCCGGTCGCCCGCTTCCTGCGCGAGCAGGTGCTCGTCACCGTACACGACGTACAGGCCGGCGAGTCCCTTCGCGAGGTGCGTTTCGAGCGCGTCAAGTCGCAGTTGCATGGCTACAGGTCAACAGGAATGGCAGGGGCGCGGCAAGCGCAAAGCGCGCTCAAAGCGGCGGCGGCGGCAACGGTGCGCGTGGCGCAACCGCTGGCGCACCCTGCCCCGGCGCGGGATGCAGCGAGTGCACCACAGACAGACGGCGCGTCAACTGATCGACGGCGTCGTTCTGCATGTCCGCGAACAGCAGGTCCGATTCCGCGGATTTCGCCTGTGAGTACTGGTCGCTATAGGTCATGGCGCGATTCAGGGAGATCACGCTGCCCGGAATCAACACCGTACCGTCCGTGCTAGTGAGCGTGTAGCTCAGCGTGTAGTTCATTTGATACTCTTCGACGACGCCGAGCGAGTTCATCGTCAGCACGCTGGTGCCGCGACCTTCGGACACGCGCAGAATCGCGTCGGCATTCGACGTCGAACTGACGATCACGGTGTCGCTGCCTCCCTGCACCTGGCGGGTGAAACGTCCCAGGAACGAGGGCGGAGCGCCGACCACGGCAAGCCGCTTGAACGGATAGTCCTGCTGGCCGCGTAGCTGGAAGCCACAGGCGGACAGCATCATCACCCCACACGCCAGCGTCAAAAACGATCTGCGAGTCACATTAGCTCCTGGTTCGCAGTAAATCCTGTACTGCCTTGGCGCGCCGCCGCGACTGCCGGCAGCGGCCTGCTCATTTCCAACCGAATCTCAGACCACGACGTTCACGAGACGGCCCGGCACGACGATGATCTTCTTCGGCGCATTGCCTTCGGCGAACTTGACGAACATCTCGTGGGCGAGCGCCGCCTGCTCGATCGCGTCCCGCGGCGCGTCCTTCGCGACCTTGACCGCGCCGCGCACCTTGCCGTTCACCTGCAGCACGAGTTCGATCTCGGCCTGTTCCAGCGCCTTCTCGTCGACCTTCGGCCAGGCTGCGTCGAGCAGCGTACCGAATTCGTCGGCATAGCCGAGTTCCTGCCACAACTGGAACGTGGCGTGCGGCACGACCGGGTACAGCACGCGCAGCAGCACCCCGTAGCATTCGCGCAGCACGGCAGGCTGAGCGCCCTTGGCGCTGTCGAGCGCGTTGAGCATCTTCATCGCCGCCGACACCACCGTGTTGTACTGCAAACGCTGGTAGTCGAAATCGGCCTGCTTCAGCACGCTGTAGATTTCGCGGCGCAGCACCTTGTCGGTTTCCGCGAGCTGCGCGGCGTCGAACGAAGCGCGTTCGCGCAAGGCCGCTTCGTTCGCATGGCCGAAACCCCACACGCGGCGCAGGAAGCGGCTCGCGCCTTCCACGCCCGCGCCCGACCATTCGAGCTGCTGCTCGGGCGGCGCCGCGAACATCACAAACAGCCGCGCGGTGTCGGCGCCGTACTGGTCGATCAGCACCTGCGGGTCGACGCCGTTGTTCTTCGACTTCGACATCTTCTCGACGCCGCCCAGCACCACCGGCTGGCCGTCCGCAATCGCGGTAGCGCCGATCGGGCGGCCCTTGTCGTCATGCGTGACGGTAACCTCGAGCGGGTTGTACCAGGTCTTCTTGCCCGCTTCGTTTTCGCGGTAGTACGTCTCATTGAGCACCATGCCCTGCGTGAGCAGGTTCCTGGCCGGTTCGTCGAACTTCACCAGACCCATGTCGCGCATCACCTTCGCCCAGAAGCGTGAATACAGCAAGTGCAGGATCGCGTGTTCGATGCCGCCGATGTACTGGTCCATCGGCGCCCAGTAATCGGTGCGCTCGTCGACCATCGTCTTCGCATCCGGCGCGGCATAGCGATAGAAATACCACGACGAATCGACAAAAGTGTCCATCGTGTCGGTTTCGCGCTTTGCAGCCGCGCCGCACGTCGGGCACGTGCAGTTCACGAACGCTTCGGACTTCGCGAGCGGGTTGCCCGTGCCGTCCGGCACGAGGTCTTCCGGCAGCACGACCGGCAAGTCCTGCTCCGGCACCGGCACGTCGCCGCAAGCAGGGCAGTGGATGATCGGAATCGGCGTGCCCCAGTAGCGCTGACGCGAAACGCCCCAGTCACGCAGGCGGTAGGTGATCTGCTTGTCGCCGAGGCCGAGATCCTTCAGGTCGCTCGCGATCGCATCGACGGCCTGCGTGTAGGTCATGCCGTCGTACTTGCCGCTGTTGACCAGCGTGCCGTCCTTGTCGCCGTACCATTCCTGCCAGGCTTCGGTCGAGAATTCCTTGCCTTCGACGGCCACCACCTGCCTGACCGGCAGATCGTATTTCTTCACGAACGCGAAATCGCGCTCGTCGTGGGCCGGCACGCCCATCACGGCGCCTTCGCCATAGCTCATCAGCACGTAGTTGCCGATCCACACTTCGACCTGCTCCTGCGTCAGCGGATGCGTGACGTAGAAACCGGTGCCCATGCCCTTCTTTTCCATCGTCGCGACATCCGCCTCGGCGACACCGCCGCGCTTGCATTCTTCGATGAAGGCCTGCAATTCCGGCTTGTCCTGGGCGAGGCGCGTGGCGAGCGGGTGCTCTGCGGCCACCGCGCAAAAGGTCACGCCCATGATCGTGTCGGCCCGCGTGGTGAACACGCGCAGCACTTTCTGCTCGCCGTCGATCTCGTACGGGAAGCCGAAGTTCACGCCGAAGCTCTTGCCAATCCAGTTCTGCTGCATGATCTTGACGCGCTCGGGCCAGCCGAGGCCTTCGAGGTCGTTCAGCAGTTCGTCGGCGTACTGCGTGATCCGCATGTAGTACATCGGGATCTCGCGCTTTTCGACCAGCGCGCCCGAACGCCAGCCGCGCCCGTCGATCACCTGCTCGTTGGCGAGCACGGTCTGGTCGACCGGATCCCAGTTCACCGTGCCGGTCTTCTTGTACGCAATGCCCTTTTCGAGCATCTTCAGGAACAGCCACTGGTTCCACTTGTAGTAATCGGGGCTGCAGGTCGCGACTTCACGCGACCAGTCGATGGCGAGACCCATCGACTGCATCTGCTTCTTCATGTACGCGATGTTGTCGTACGTCCACTTGGCCGGCGGCACGTTGTTGGCCATCGCGGCGTTTTCCGCCGGCATGCCGAACGCGTCCCAACCCATCGGCATCAGCACGTTGTAGCCGTTCATCCGCAGATAGCGGTACATCACGTCATTGATCGTGTAGTTGCGCACGTGTCCCATGTGCAGCTTGCCCGACGGATACGGCAGCATCGAGACGCAGTAGAACTTGGGCTTGTCGGTGGTTTCCGTTGTCTTATAGGCGTCGCTGGCGCGCCATTGCCCTTGCGCGGCGGATTCGACGTCGGAGGGAACGTATTTTTCGTGCATGGTGTGATGGGATCGCTGGGTTCGGTGCTTTCGCACCGGGCCTGGTGCTCTGCTTGATGAAATGGCGTCGTTTCCCCTTTTGCAGGGGAAAACGCTGATTATACCGTTCGCCGCCGGGTCTGCCGCGCGCCGCGCAGCGGGGCTGCGGCGGCTTTTGAGCTCAGGGCCGGCGGTTGCCCAGCATGCGGCTAGTGGCTAAGCACGGGCGGCGGCGGGTCCGTCACGAAGCCGATGCGCTCGAGCCCCGCCTGCTGCGCCGCGCCCATCACCTGGGCGATAACTTCGTAGCGTGTCGAGCGCTCGGCGCGTAGCTGAATCTCCGGCTGCTCCTGCTCTTTGCCCGCAACGACGAAGCGTGCGCGCATCTGCTCGAGCGTCAGGCCATTGCCGTTCCAATAGATCTTTCCGGCGGCGTCGATGGAAAGCGTGATGGTCTGCGGCGTTTGACGCGCCGGCTCAGCGGCGACTTTCGGCAAGTCGAGCCGGATCGCATGGGTGAATAAAGGCGCGGTAATGATGAAGATCACCAGCAGCACCAGCATCACGTCGATCAGCGGCGTCATGTTGATCTCCGCCATCGGCGCCGCGGTTTGCCGTTTTTCGAGTCCGCCGAATGCCATCTCGACCTCCTGCCTGAGTAAGCGCTGAATTGGGCTGAACTGAACCGAGCTGCCTTGACCTGATTCGACCTGCGGCGCCGCTCAGGCGGGCGCGCAGACGTAGGCGTGCAGGTCGTGCGCGAAACCGTCCAGTTCCTCGGACAACTGCCGCACCATGCGGCCGAGCACGTTATAGGCGAGCACCGCAGGAATCGCGACCACGAGGCCGAAAGCCGTCATGATGAGCGCCTCTCCAACCGGCCCGGCGACGTTTTCGATCATCGCCTGGCCGCTTGCGGCAATGCTGCCGAGCGCGTGATAGATGCCCCACACGGTGCCCAGCAAGCCGACAAACGGGGCGGTGCTGCCCACCGACGCCAGCAGCACCTGACCGAACTCGAGCCGCCGCTGCGAGACGGTCAGCGCCTGACGCAGCGCTCGCAGCACCCGTTCGCTGCGCTCGACGCGCGCGAGCAGCGCGCCCGGGATATCCACTTCAGCGGCGTGCAGGGCCGCTTCGGCGAGCGGCGTGAAGACCCGCTCGCTATCCACACGGCGCAGCGCCGCAACGCCGTCCGACAAGGTGGGCGCCTGCCAGAACTGGGCAATGGCGCGCGCCGCCTGGCGCTTTGCGCGGACCAGTATCCAGCTCTTGACGATCAGGAAGCACCAGCTCGCCACCGACATGGCCAGCAGCAGATAGGCTACGGCATGGGTAATCGTATCGCTGGATTGCAGGTAGTGAAGAATGCCGGTGCCTGCCATTGGACCTCGCCGTCGGAAAGGAGGCGCCGCGTGAGTTTGCGGCGCACGCGGGACAGATACGCGCTCAGCGCAGGCCGAGCACGTCCTGCATGTCGAACAGGCCGGTTGCGTGGCCTTCGAGGAAGCGCACTGCGCGCAACGCGCCTTGTGCATAGGACAGCCGGCTCGCCGATTTGTGCGTGATCTCGATGCGCTCGCCGATGCCCGCGAACAGCACGGTATGGTCACCGACAATATCGCCGCCGCGAATCGCCGAGAAACCGATGGTGGACGGATCGCGCTCACCGGTGACGCCTTCGCGGCCGTACACCGCGCAGTCGTCGAGATTGCGGCCGAGCGCCCCGGCGATCACTTCGCCCATCGCCAGCGCGGTTCCGGACGGCGCGTCGACCTTGTGGCGGTGATGCGCCTCGATGATCTCGATGTCGTAGCCGGTCGCAAAGTGGCGCGCAGCGTATTCGAGCAGCTTCAGCGTGACGTTGACGCCCACGCTCATGTTGGCTGCAAACACGATGCCGATCTTCTCGGCAGCGGCGCGCAGTTGCGCCTTCTGCTCATTGTCGAAACCGGTGGTGCCGATCACCATCTTGACGTTGTGGCGCTGCGCAGCCGCGAGATGCTCGAGGGTGCCTGCGGGACGCGTGAAATCGATCAGGTAGTCGGATTCGGCAAACACCTTTTCGATGTCGTCCGTCAGCAGCACGCCTGTCTGCTTGCCGAGGAACGCCCCGGCGTCCTGGCCGAGTTGCGCCGAGCCGGCGCGGCCGAGCGCGCCGGAAAGCTTGACGCCAGAATCGTTCAGTACGGTTTCGATCAGCATCCGGCCCATACGGCCCGATGCACCGGCAATGGCAATGTTCATGGCAGTCAGGTACGAAAAACGACGCAAAAAGCGACGCGAAGCGCGCCGCGGAAAACACCCAAACGGGCGTCAAAACGAGGACCGTAGCGGGCAGCCCCCCCGGACGCCACGAAAGGCGGAAGCCAATACAAATGACGGGCTCGCGCGAAGCACGCGGCCCGTCATTGTCAGGGACAGCGTATTTAGCTACCCGTTCCCGAAGCCGCCGCAGGGGACGACGTCAGCGGTGCGTTGTAGGTCGGTCCGTTGTTGCTCTGCGAGCCAGCCGGTCCAACCGGATTGCTTTCCTGCTCGTTGTTCGGCACGGTAGGCGCCGGCCGCGTGAACTGGAACTGCGGCTGACCCGGCGCGGTAGCGTTTTGCGGCACACCACCGTTCGACGGCGGTGTATTCGCCCGCACCGACGGGGTGATCTTGCCGGTTGGCGCCTGCACGGCGTCGGTCGCGCGGTTGGCCGCCTGAGCGGCTTCAGCGTTCGGGTCCATCGACTGCGCAGCCGCCGCGGCGGGGGTGGCCGGCGGCGTAGCCGCCGCGGCCGATGCGGAAGCCGCGACGGGCGCGCTCGCTGCCGCTACCGGAGCGGCGGCCTTCTTGCCGCGCTTGTCACCGTCGATTTCAGCGAGCAGTTCGAGATTGGACGGCAGGTCGTCGCCGCCCGACCAGCTCGCGACGCGATCACCCGCGAAATTCACGACAAAGTCACGCTGCTGCACGACGCTCGTGTTGCCGCGCTTGAAATAGAACACGTAGTCCCAGCGGTCTGCGTGGAACATGTCTGCGAGAAGCGGCGTGCCAAGCAACTGGCGCACCTGGTCGCGCGACATGCCGACCTGCATCTGGGCAGCCGCCTCAGCCGAGACGAAATTGCCCTGCACAACGGTAATCCGATATGGCGTGATGCTTTGGGCGATTCGCTGCGTTACGCTGTCGTAGGTCGAGCATCCGGCAAGCACCGCGACAGTCGCTGCAGCAATCAAGGTACCCCGCATGCGGCTCCCCCGGTAGATCAATAGAGATTTTGAAATCATTTCACTCACCGTGCGGGCCCTGCCTGTGGCGAGCCGCGCGAGTTTCGTTGCATCGAAGATGACCTGAACAGCGAAAACACATTACTATTAGAACCCTGCATTGTACTCTAGGGATCCCTTGTCATGACCAATCCAACCGATCTGAAAAATATCGGGCTCAAGGCGACCCTACCGCGCCTCAAGATCCTGGAGATTTTCCAGCACAGCCCGGTGCGTCACCTGACCGCTGAAGACGTCTACCGTAACCTGCTGCACGAAGAACTCGATATCGGTCTCGCCACCGTCTATCGCGTGCTGACGCAGTTCGAGCAGGCAGGGTTGCTGTCGCGCAGCAACTTCGAATCCGGCAAAGCCGTATTCGAGCTGAACGAAGGCACCCACCACGATCACCTGGTGTGTATCGATTGCGGGCTGGTCGAGGAGTTCTTCGACCAGGAAATCGAGACCCGCCAGCAGGCTATCGCCAAAGAACGCGGATTCAAGCTGCAGGAGCATGCGCTCGCGCTGTACGGCGCCTGCACGAAGGAAAAATGCCCGCATCGCAAGCATTGATGGGCATTATCGTCGCGTGCCGTAGGGTCCGCGAGCCGCACAGGTAAGAAAGAGAAACCCGGTCATCGAAAGTCGACCGGGTTTTTTTACGCCTGGGCGGACAGAGGTGCTGTTGGGGGCGGTCGGGCGGCTTGCCGCGCAAGGCGACGCCCGGTAAGAAGCGGTAAACGTCGCAAGGGGCCGAACCGTGAGTGATCGTGAGCCGGACCGCAGCCCGAGCAGACGGGCTCATCAGCGCCCGCCGGTTACTGCCCGATTATCGACCGCTAAGCGCGCTCGCCCACTTAGCTCATGATGGCCTGCGCCGGAGCCCGCGCCTCCACACCATCCGGTCCGCCCATGAGCCGCCACGTGTCCGCCAGCACAATCTCGTCGCAATTGGGCTGCTCGCCGCCTCGATCCACCACCACGAAGTCGCTGACTCGCTCGAGCGCGAGCAGCGGGTGGTGCCAGACCCCCTTTGCATAGTTGACGCCCTGCCAGCCCTCGCTCCAGAACGCGCGCATCTGCGCCGGATCGAACTCGCCCGCCGGCGCCACCACCACGAGGTAGCGGGCCGCCGCAAGCGGAAGAAAAGCCTGGCTGCCGAGCGGGTGCCGCTCCATCATGGCAATCTCGACCGGCAGCGCGCGCGGTTGCGCGCGAAACAGGTTGATCAGCGGCCGGCCGCCCTGCTCGACCACGTCGACCCTGGCAAGATCGTGGTAGCGCTCGGTCGTGCCGCCGTTGATCGCGAAGTGGCGCGCGCCGTCCAGTTCGATCACGTCGCCGAACGGCGCGAAGGCCGCGCGCGTCAGGCGTTCCATCTGCAGGATCTTCATCGCAGCGTCTTCCTTGCCATCTGCGGTTACGCCAGTTCGCCCCACAGACGCAGGCGCGACACGCCACCGTCCGGGAAGATATTGAAACGCACATGGGTAACCGGACCAAGCGCGGCCAGTTCGGCTTCAAACGGATGGACATGGTCCATCTGCAGTTTCTGCTCGCCCATCAGCACCGGCCAGAACATGGCTTGGGTAGTCAGCGAATCGTCCGTGCCGCCCGTCACGCTCGCCGCCTGCAGCGAGCAGCGGTCCGGGAAGTTGCCCTTGAAGTAAGCGGTGTCCACTTCGACCTTGCGAATCACGCCCGGCCGCGCCAGCGCGACGATCGCCCAGTCGTCGCCCGGCTCGCGGCGGCGGCGCGTTTCCCAGCCGTCGCCCATGTTGACGCCGCGTCCCGGCATCAGCATCTGCGAGGCCGCGCCGAAATGCTGGTTGTTCGCGGCGACGAGGTAAGCGCCGTTTTCGATCGCCGCCAGGTCGACGAGGCTGCCGCGCTCGACGCGCTCCCAGTCGCGCTTCGGCTGTCCATAGACACGCAGGCGCGCCAGACCGCCGTCCGGATACAGGTTCACGCGCAAGTGGGTGAAAGCGCGCGTATCGCTGACTTCGACGTAATGGTGTTGATTGCCTTGCAGCGTCATCGCCGGCACGACCACTTGCCAGTCGGCGTTGTCGGGCGGCATCTCGCCGTCGGCGTAGCACCCCTCCAGGGAAGCGGCGGGCGGGAAATTGCCGGTGAAGTGGCTCGTGTCCAGATCCACGCCATGGATCACTCCCGGCCGCGCGAGCCGGACAACGCAATAGTCGTGTCCGGTGGTACGCTTGCGGCGCGTCTCCCAGCCGTCCATCCATTTGCCGTGATCGTCGTACTTGCCGGGAATGAACACGGCCGGCTGCGGATCGAGCATGCGCTCCTTGGGTGCGAAGAATTCGTCGCTGGCGTAGAGCGCCTGCGCGCCGAGCCGCGGGTCGGCCAGATTCATGTAACGGCGAGTAAAGGCGGGAGCGTTGGGGTCGAGGATTGGGGTAGCCATGATCTCGGTCTAACGGTAAGAGGATGAAAGCCGGCGGGCGCGACTGCGGCTATCGCCTGTACTGCATGCAGTGCTGAGCCTGCCGGGCGGACGGATGGCGCGTTAGGTTGGATCGCGCCGTGAATCAGATTGCGTGCACGGGATCGGCGGAAACCTCCGGGACATTCGTTTCTTCGCCGGCAGGAACATAGAGGTACGCGGCTTCCCGGTTCAACACGCTGCGGGCGCGAGCCTTGTCGATGTCGTTTTCCCAGGCGGCCACCACTACCGTGGCGACGCAGTTGCCGATCAGGTTGGTCAACGCACGGGCAATGCCGACGAACCAGTCCACCGGCAGGATCAGCACCAGACCCAGCACCGGGATCGCAGGAATCGCGGAGAGCGTCGCGGCGAGAATCACGATCGCCGAACCGGGAATACCGTGCGCGCCCTTCGAGGTCACAAGCGACACCAGCACCACCACAATCAGGTCGTGCAACGAAAGCGGCGTATTGGTGGCCTGGGCGATGAAGATCACCGCGAGCGTCAGATAGATCGAGAAGCCGTCCAGATTGAACGAGTAGCCGGTGGGGATCACGAGGCCGACGGTCGAATCCTTCACGCCCATCCATTCGAGCTTGCGCATCACCTGCGGCAACACGGCATCGGACGATGCGGTGCCAAGCACGATCGACATCTCTTCGCGCAGATAGCGGATCAGCTTGAAGACGCTGAAGCCGGCCAGACGCATGACAAGGCCCAGCACAACCACGACGAACACGATGCAGCTTGCGTAGAACACGACCACCAGCAAGCCCAGTTGCTCGAGCGAGGCAACGCCATAGGTACCGGTGGTGAAGGCGATCGCACCGAGCACGCCGAGCGGCGCCAGCTTGATGATGAAGCTCATCACGCGGAAGAACACCTGCGCCAGTTCGTCGATCAGGCTGCTGACCTTCTGCGCCTTGCCGCCGAGTAACGACAGCGCCGAGCCGAACAGCACCGAGAACACGAGGATCTGCAGGATGTCGCCGGTGGCGAACGCGTTGAATGCCGTGTCGGGAATAATCTTCAGCAGAAACCCTGCGGTGTCCTTCAGATCTTTGGTGTGCTCGGTGTAGGTGGTCAGCGATGCGGCATCGAGCGAATGCAGATCGATGTTCATGCCGGCACCGGGACGCGTGACATACGCCAGCACCGCGCCGATCAGCAGCGCGATCGTCGTCATGAACTCGAAGTAGACCACCGCCTTCAGGCCGACCCGGCCTACTTTCCTCAGATCGCCCGCGTGCGCCATGCCGCTCACCACCACGCAAAACACGATCGGACCGATCACCATCTTGATGAGCTTGAGAAAGCCGTCGCCGAGCGGCCGCAACGATTGGGCGAAATGCGGAAACAGCGCGCCGATCACGATGCCCGCTACAAGAGCGATCACCACCCGGCCAAACAGCGAATTGAAAAACTTCAACACGGCCTTCTCCCGGTTACGAATTTCATCTGTTCATACTGGTCCGACCAGTACTGTTATGGCGAATAGTAGGAAGCCGATATAGTCGCGTCAAGGCGGAAATTAATAGTGTTTACCCGCCTGATCTCCCGGTGTTTTGGCGGTTTTATGTCAGACGATTGATTCCGCAATGCGGGCGCTGGAAGCGAGGATTACAATGCCGGTCAGACCACGCGATTCAGCCGAGGATCATGAAGAACGTCCCGCACACCGTCACCGACTCCGCCATTGCCACGATCCGCGAACGGATTGAGGGCGGCGTGTATCCGGTAGGCAGTCTGTTACCCGCGCAACGTCAGCTCTCCGAAGAACTCGCGATTAGCCGCGCATCGCTGCGTGAGGCGCTCTCGACGCTCGAGGCGCTCGGCATGCTGATGATCCGCCCCGGCAAGGGTGTGTACGTCGAAAGCGCGCAGGCGTCCGCCGCGAACCCGTGGCGTTTCGCGGAACAGTCGTCCCTGCCGGATACGTATCAGATGCGCTTCGCGCTCGAAGGCTTCGTGGCACGCATGGCGGCACTGGCAGTCAGCGACGCCGACCTTGCGTGGTTCGAGCAGAACATCGACGCGATGCACGGTGCGCTCGCCAGCGACGAGCTCGACGAAGCGGCGCAACTCGACTTCGACTTCCACATGCGCATTGTGAGCATCGCCGGCAATGCGGCGATCGAGTCGATCCTGCGCAGCAGTTCGGACATCATGAAAGAGAGTCAGCGCATGCCGTTCTTCAAGCGCGAACTGGTGCTCTCCACTTACCGCGAGCATCGCGAGATTCTCGATGCGCTAAAGGCACGTGATTCCGCTGCTGCCGGCAAAGCAATCGAGATGCATATCACCAATGCCGCGCAGCGCGCAGGCGTGTACTTTCCGGTGCCGAAGGCCGACAACGCCCGGCAACTGTAGAAGCACGCAAGAAATCGCAGGCAAAAAAACCGCTCCGAAGAGCGGTTTTTCATGTGCGGCGCGCGAGGCGCAGCGGTACGGATTACTTCGCGTTGGCGAGCGCGACAGCCGTGTCCAACATGCGGTTCGAGAAACCCCACTCGTTGTCGTACCAGCTCGACACCTTCACCAGACGGCCCGACACCTTGGTCAGCGTCGCGTCGAACGTCGACGAAGCCGGGTTGTGGTTGAAGTCGATCGACACCAGCGGCGCCTTGTTATAGCCGAGGATACCCTTCAGCGCGCCTTCCGAGGCTTCCTTCATGATCGCGTTGACTTCATCCACGGTCGTGTCGCGCGAAGCGATGAACGACAGATCGACGATCGACACGTTGATGGTCGGAACGCGAATCGCATAGCCGTCCAGCTTGCCGTTCAGTTCCGGCAGCACGAGGCCGACAGCCGATGCGGCACCCGTCTTCGTCGGGATCTGGCTGTGCGTGGCCGAGCGCGCGCGGCGCAGATCTTCGTGATACACGTCGGTCAGCACCTGGTCGTTCGTGTACGCGTGGATCGTGGTCATCAGACCGTTTTCCAGACCGATCTTGTCGTTCAGCGGCTTGACGAGCGGCGCCAGGCAGTTGGTCGTGCACGAGGCGTTCGAAATGACCGTGTCCGATGCCTTCAGCACGTGATGGTTCACGCCGTAGACGATCGTTGCGTCCACATCCTTGCCGCCCGGTGCGGAAATGATGACCTTCTTGGCGCCGCCCTTGATGTGCGCGCTGGCCTTTTCCTTGGTCGTGAAAAAGCCCGTGCATTCCATCACGACGTCGACGCCCAGCTCGCCCCACGGCAGTTCGGCCGGGTTACGGTTAGCCAGCACGCGGATGCGGTCACCGTTGACGACGAGGTAGTCGCCGTCCACCGACACTTCGCCCGGGAACTTGCCGTGGGCTGTGTCGTATTGCGTCAGGTGGGCATTGGTGTTGGCATCGCCCAGGTCGTTGATGGCGACGATCTGGATGTCGTGCTTCTTGCCGTTTTCATAGAAGGCGCGCAGCGTGTTGCGGCCGATCCGGCCGTAGCCGTTGATTGCGACGCGAATCGTCATGGTCTATCTCCTGATGGCAGAAAAAAATACGTCCATGTTGGTCTGCTGGGCCGGTTCCCGCCGGGCGTGGGGCGCACGCGGCGGGAGCCGGACACGCATCAGCCCAGTGCGGCTTTAGCCGTCTCTACGACATGCTCGACGGTGAAGCCGAAATGCTTGAACAGCACGCCAGCCGGGGCCGATTCGCCGAACGTGTCGATGCCGACCACGCCGCCTTCCAGACCCACGTACTTGCGCCAGAAATCCGTCACGCCCGCTTCGATCGCGACGCGGCGCACGCCCTTCGGCAGCACGCGTTCGCGGTATTCGGCGTCCTGCTTGTCGAACACGGTCGTGGCCGGCATCGACACCACACGCGCGGCGATTCCTTCACGCGCCAGCGGCTCGACCGCCTTCAGCGCCAGTTCGACTTCCGAGCCGGTGGCGATCAGGATGATCTTGCGCGCGACGATCTCGTCGTTCCAGTCGCGCAGCACGTAGCCGCCCTTGGCGATGTTGACGATCTGCGCGTCGGTGCGCTCCGAGAACGGCAGGTTCTGACGGCTGAAGATCAGGCACGACGGGCCGTGATATTCGACCGCCTGGGTCCAGGACACGGCGGTTTCGACCGTGTCGGCCGGACGCCAGACGTTCAGATGCGGAATCAGACGCAGGCTGGCGACATGTTCGATGGACTGGTGAGTCGGGCCGTCTTCGCCGAGGCCGATCGAGTCGTGCGTGAACACGAAGATCGACGGCGCTTTCATCAGCGCGGCGACGCGCAGCGCATTGCGGCTGTAGTCCGAGAACGTCAGGAAGGTGCCGCCGAATGCCTTGAAGCCGCCGTGCACCGCCACGCCGTTGATCGCGGCGCTCATGCCGAACTCGCGCACGCCGTAGTTGACGTAGTTACCGGCTGCGTGGCCTTCCGCGTTGACGCGCACCGGCTTGGCGGCCTTCCAGTTGGTCAGGTTCGAACCGGTCAGGTCGGCCGAGCCGCCGAGCAGTTCGGGCAGAACGGTCGAGAGGCCTTCGATGGCTTGCTGCGATGCTTTACGGGTCGCGACGGTTTCCGCGCGCTCGTTCGCGCCGGCGATGATGGCCTGCGCCTTCTCCGCCCAATCGGCCGGCAGTTGCTTGGCCATACGGCGCGTGAATTCGGCGGCTTCTTGCGGATACTTGGCCTGGTACGCCGCGAACGCCTTGTTCCACTCGGACTCATTGCGCGCGCCCACTTCCTTCGCGTCCCATGCCGCATAGACTTCCTGCGGAATCACGAACGGCTCCCACTTCCAGCCGATCGCCTCGCGCGTGGCGGCGATTTCCTTGTCGCCGAGCGGCGCGCCGTGCGAATCGTGGCTGCCGGCCTTGGTCGGCGCGCCTTCGCCGATCACGGTCTTGCAGCAGATCAGCGTCGGCTTGTCCGACAGCTTGGCTTGCTTGATGGCCGCGTCCACGGCGTCGACGTTATGACCGACCACGTTCGGGATCACGTTCCAACCGTATGCCTCGAAGCGCTTGGGCGTGTCGTCGTGGAACCAGTGCACCACTTCGCCGTCGATCGAGATGCCGTTGTCGTCGTAGAACGCGATCAGCTTGTTCAGCTTCAGCACCCCTGCGAGCGAGCAGGCTTCGTGCGAGATGCCTTCCATCAGGCAGCCGTCGCCGACGAACACGTACGTGTGGTGGTCGACGATCTTCGCGTCCGGCTTGTTGAATTCCGTGGCGAGCAGCGACTCGGCGAGCGCCATGCCAACCGCATTGGCGAGACCCTGGCCGAGCGGGCCAGTGGTCGTCTCGACGCCCGGCGTGATGCCGTATTCCGGGTGGCCCGGCGTCTTCGAGTGCATTTGACGGAAGTTCTTCAACTCTTCCATCGGCAGGTCGTAGCCGGTCAGATGCAGCAGCGAATACAGCAGCATCGAGCCGTGGCCGTTCGACAGCACGAAGCGGTCGCGGTCGGCCCATTGCGGGTTTTTCGGGTTGTGGCGCAGATGGCGCGACCACAGCGCAACGCCGATCTCGGCCATGCCCATCGGCATGCCGGGGTGGCCGGAATTCGCTTGTTGAACAGCATCCATCGCCAGCGCGCGGATCGCGTTGGCCATCAGGGAGGTGGGGGCGGGAGACGAGGTCGTCATGTCGAGTCCGGAGAACGAGTCCAAAAAGCGGGGCGCGGGCGGCGGGTCCGGAAGCTCGGCGGCCAGTCTGCTACGGCGCACGGTGCGGCGCCAGGAGACGCGATACGGGCAGAGCAAACGGACAAGGCTGCAAAGCGTCACATTCTAGCAGATGGTTGTGGCCTTTCCGGCTGCGAACCGCACGGGCGGCGGGGTTCGGATCATCTCCAGACTCTATAATCCGGGCATCGCCAACTCGCCGCGCCAGCCCGCGCACCGCCCATCGTGAGCGCCCCGCTGCTTTTCCAGCCGACCCCGTACGCCCTGTACGGCTTCCCGAACGCACGGCGCCTCGCGAGCGTCACGTCACCCTATCAACTTATCGAGGTCTGGGATACGCCGCAGCTCGGGCGGCTCTTCACGCTCGACGGCCGCCCGATGACTTCCGTCGGCGACGAGTTCATCTATCACGAATGCATGGTCCACCCGAACGCGCTGGCCCATCCGGCCCCCCGGACCGCGCTGGTGCTGGGCGGCGGCGACGGCGGCGCGGCGCGGCAACTGCTCCGGCATCCGGGCATCGGGCGGATCGTGGTGGCCGAACTCGATGCGGAAGTCGTGAGGCTGACGCGGGAATATCTGCCGCAGGTGCATGGCGGCGCCTTCGACGATCCGCGCGTAGAACTGGTGATCGGCGACGCCGCCGGGTTCGTCGCCGCCACGGAGGAACGCTTCGATCTGGTCGTATTCGACCTGACGCCGCCCGACTCGCCGGCAGCCGGCCTCTACACCCCGGCGTTCTACGCGCAACTCAAGCGCGTCATGACGGCGGACGCGGCCTTGTCGCTGCACCTCGGCGCGCCGTATTTCCACGCCGCGCGGGCCGCCACGCTGCTCGACGGTCTGCGCGGCGCCTTTGCCGTGGTGCGCACGATGGGCGCATTCGTGCCGCTATACGGCTCGCTATGGATGATGGCCACCGCCAGCGATTCGCTCGACCCCGCCGCGCTCACGCCGGACGTCCTCGCGGAGCGCCTCGCCGCGCGTGAAATCGCCGGACTCGGCTGGTACGACGAGCACGCGCATGCCGGTCTCTTCTCCGCATCTCGCGCAGTGCGCGATAAACTAAGTCAATTCTTAAAGCCAGTACGGTAACGCGGCGGCAGAATGAGCAGTTTGGTCGGCGCGGAAATCCCGTGCGTCGGCCGCCTCCTCGTTGTACTGCACGCGCCCTGCTGACCTTGGCCAGATCCGCTTTGCATGGGACCAGGGTAGCGCGCTAAAGCGCTAACTCTGGTCGACAGGAGAAACTCCATGACCGCCTCTCGACCAGCCGGTGTGCCCTGGTTGACCCCCTATCTGACGGTACGCGACGCGCGGGCCGCCATCGCATTCTTTGAAACGGCATTCGGCTTCGAGGTGCGCGACAGCGTCCAGGACGACGGTGTTGTCATGCATGTCGAAATGGTCTATCAAGGCCAGTTGATCGTGATGTTCGCGCCGGAAGGCGCGTTCGGCTCGACGGCGAAAACACCTAAAAGCGCCGGCGCGATTGCACCGCAATCGTTCTATGTTTATGTCGACGATGTCGACGCGGTTTATGCGCGGGCCTTGGCGGCCGGTGCGAAGTCGCTGAGCGAGCCGCAGGATCAGTTCTGGGGTGACCGTTTTGCGCAGGTCGAAGACCTGGACGGCTACCGCTGGGCGCTCGCTCGCCACCTTTCCTGAACTAATGAGTATTTCCCTGATGCCTCGCTTCTTCGTCGGTACGTCCCTCAAACCCGACGACATCATGCAGCTTCCCGATGACGTCACACGGCACGTGCTGGTCCTGCGCCTCCAACCCGGCGACTCGATCCTGCTTTTCAACGGCGAAGGCGGTGAATACAGCGCCGAACTCGTCGAAGTCGAACGCCGCTCGGCCACCGTCAAGGTTCGCGAATTCCGCGATATCGAGGTGGAACCGCCTTATCACCTGACGCTTGCGCAAGGCATTGCCGGCGGCGACAAGATGGACTGGCTGATCGAAAAGGCCGTCGAACTGGGCGCCTCCAGTTTCGTACCGCTTACCACCACGCGCAGCGTCGTGCGTCTGTCCGGCGAGCGCGCGCAACGGCGCCACTTGCACTGGCAAGGAATCGTGCGCTCGTCGTGCGAACAGTGCGGACGCAACCGCCTGCCGGAGGTCGCACCGGTACGCGAAATCGCCACCTGGCTCGGCGCGCTGCCGCGCGCGCCCGAAGAAGGCGAGTTGCGTTTGCTGCTGTCGCCACGCGCGAACATCGGCTTTACCGCGCTTCCGACGCAACCGCCGCAAGGGCGCATCACCTTGCTGATCGGACCGGAAGGTGGCTTTTCGGCGGCCGAAGAAGCGGCGGCGACCAATCAAGGCTTTACCGCCGTGGGTCTCGGCCCGCGCGTATTGCGGACCGAAACGGCGGGGATCGCCGTGCTCGCCGCGTTGGCTGCGCGCTGGGGCGGGTGGTGACACCAGGCGGGTAAGTGTGGACAACTGACCGCCTTTGAGCTCGGAACTCCCGTGGTTCCACGCCGAAGTTCCGTAAAGAAGCTGCACTGAAGGCACAGCAAAGACGCTCCCCAAAAGCAAAAGCCCGCCAATTGGCGGGCTTTTGCTTTGTTCAGTCATCCGTACCGGCGTGCCCAGGACTCCTTAACGGCCAGGTCAGATTGACCCAACCCGCATACCACCGACAAACTCAGGCGAACGAATAAAACACGCGGAACGCCACCTTGCGCTCGGCCCAGAATTCCGCGGCCTCGCGGAACACGTCGAGCAGCGTTTCGCGGCCTTCCTTGTCGAATTTCTGCGCTACCGGCAAGGCCTCCAGCACGATCACGAAGCCCGGTTGCGCACCCGCCTTGGCGACCAGATCGGTCAGGCAATCGTAGAGGGCGTCGTAATTCTTGCCGAAATGTTTCGGAAACAGAAAGGAAGTCGCAATCGTTTCGAGGACTTCTTGTTTGGACTGCGCATTCGCGCAGAATGCATACAGGAAGTGCTGGCCGAGCTGGCTGGCCTCGTCAGCGAGATCCTGCACGCGAAACGCGCGGATCGACTGTACGATATTCGGTCGTACGGTCTTGAAAAGACTCATAGGCCCCTCGTTCGATGAAAGCACAGTGCTGGCTTCGCTCTGGGTGTCCCGTCCGTCACCGGCGGTGCGCATCTGCATGACACGCTGAAACAGATTGCCGTCGCCGGCCGCGAAAAGATCCGTCGCGACTCCGGAGTCGTGCGCGTAGACGTTGTCGCTCATGCCGTTCATCCCGATGTCATTCAACAATACGATTAAAACTGGTGTAGTGGTCGTCCGAGTAGTAGCAGTTATCGGTACGCTGGAGCGGACCCCCACAGACAATGCGACGCGCGCCGCGATTGTGGGCACGCGGCGTAGGAACGGTGTATTCGTGATAATAGCCGCGCCGATGCGGTGGCAGCAGCCGTTCGCGGTTGCCGAATACGATCCCGTCCTTCTCATACGGGTAAGGCCCGCCTGCGGCAATCAAGTTCAAAGTATTGACTGCTTCACGCGGTAATTGCGCGACCGCGATGGTGCCTTGCACCTGATTGTCGCTATTGCCGGGCGCCGTATAGTCCCGCGCGAATGCGCCGGTAACCGGACTCCCGCACAAACTGCCAAACGCCAGGGCGCCGAGAAGCACGCCGTTGCGGAGCCACTTGCGTGCCATGAATCAGGGTTCCCGCTGTTAGATCACGAGTTTGACGACCATGAAAGACGTAAGGGTATCGCTAATGGCCCCTGGAATCAACGTTCGTTCGGCAAACGAAAGGTTCCATTGTTGTCGTAAAGCGCCATCGACACAGCCTTTACAACTCTTGACAGATTATTTTATCCCAATCGAGCTAAAATTAACTCGGCGGCGTAGCCTGGGGCAAGCGAGCGAGGCTTGTTCTATTTTCGGGCTATCTGAGGTGGGTGCCGTCGATCCAGGCTTTTATTGGGTGGCAATCCCCTGCTCACCCAGCGGCGTGCCCGTTGCGGGCACGCCTTTTTTTCGCCTGTCGGCTTTGGTGTGGGTGGCCGTTTAGCGCGTGGCTATCACGTCGGCGACCAGCAGCGCCGTCATATTGACGATCCGGCGTACCGTAGCCGAAGAAGTCAGCACGTGCACCGGCTTGGCCGCGCCCAGCAGAATCGGGCCAATCGCAATGTTATTGCCGGCAGCCGTCTTCAGCAGGTTGTACGAAATGTTGGCCGAGTCGATATTCGGCATCACCAGCAGGTTCGCATCGCCTTCGAGCGTCGATTCCGGCAGCACTTCGCGGCGCAGGTTGTGGTCGAGTGCGACGTCGCCGTGCATTTCGCCGTCCACTTCCAGATCCGGCGCGCGCTCACGCAGGATCTCGAGCGTATCGCGCATTTTCTGGGCGGTGGGCGCATTGCTCGTGCCGAAGTTCGAATGCGACACCAGCGCAATCTTCGGCTCAATGCCGAAGCGGCGCACTTCTTCGGCCGCCATGATGGTGATCTCGGCGAGCTGCTCGGGCGTCGGATCGACGTTCACGTGCGTGTCGACGAGGAAAATCTGCCGGCCCGGCAGCACCAGGCCATTCATCGCCGCGTAGACATTGCGGCCTTCCTTCTTGCCGATCACCTGATCGATGAAGTGCAGGTGGCGGTGCGTCGTGCTGACCGTGCCGCAGATCATGCCGTCCGCTTCGCCCTTCTTCACCAGCATCGCGCCGATCAGCGTGGTGCGGCGGCGCATTTCGAGCTTGGCCATCTGTTCGCTGATGCCCTTACGTGCCATCAGCTTGTGATACGACTGCCAGAAGTCGCGATAGCGCTCGTCGTGGTCCGTGTTGACAACCGTGTAGTCCTGACCGTTCACCAGACGCAGGCCGTAACGTGCAATACGCTGCTCGATGACCGCCGGACGGCCGATCAGGATCGGCTTCGCCAGCTTTTCGTCGACGATGATCTGCAGGGCGCGCAGCACGCGCTCTTCTTCGCCTTCCGCGAACACAATGCGCTTCTTCTCCGGCTCGACACCGCGTGCGAGCTGGAAAATCGGCTTCATGGTCGTGCCGCTGTGGTACACGAACTGCTGCAGATGCTGCTCGTAGGCGTCCATGTCTTCGATCGGACGCTGCGCCACGCCCGAATCCATCGCCGCCTTCGCCACGGCCGGCGCGACCTTGACGATCAGGCGCGGGTCGAACGGCTTCGGAATCAGATAGGCCGGCCCGAACGAAAGATCCTGGATGCCGTAAGCCGTCGCAACGATGTCGCTCTGCTCCTGGCGCGCCAGTTCGGCAATCGCGTTGACCGCGGCGATTTCCATTTCCCGCGTCACCGTCGTGGCGCCCGCATCGAGCGCGCCGCGGAACAGGAACGGGAACACCAGAACGTTGTTCACCTGGTTCGGGTAGTCGGTGCGGCCGGTGCACAGCACGGCGTCCGGGCGCACTTCGAGCGCCAGTTCCGGCAGGATTTCCGGGGTCGGGTTAGCCAGCGCCAGAATCAGCGGACGCTCGGCCATCTGCTTGACCATCTCCTGCTTGAGCACGCCGCCGGCCGACAGGCCAAGGAAAATGTCCGCGCCGCCAATCGCTTCGGCCAGCGAACGGGCGTCGGTTTCGCGTGCGAAGCGCTCCTTGTCCGGGTCCATCAGTTCGGTGCGGCCCTTGTAGACCACGCCGGCCAGGTCCGTCACGATGATGTTCTCGAGCGGCAGGCCGATGTCGACCAGCAGGTCCAGACAGGCGAGCGCCGCGGCGCCCGCACCCGAGGCGACCAGCTTGACCGATTTGATGTCTTTGCCCACGACCTTCAGGCCGTTGGTGATGGCTGCCGCGACGACGATGGCCGTGCCGTGCTGATCGTCGTGGAACACCGGAATCTTCATGCGCTTGCGGCATTCGCGTTCGACGATGAAGCAGTCCGGCGCCTTGATGTCTTCGAGGTTGATGCCGCCGAAGGTGGGTTCGAGCGCGGCGATCACGTCGACCAGCTTGTGCGGATCCGATTCGTTCAGCTCGATATCGAACACGTCGATGCCGGCGAACTTCTTGAACAGCACCGCCTTGCCTTCCATGACTGGCTTGGAAGCGAGCGGGCCGATATTGCCGAGCCCCAGCACCGCGGTGCCGTTCGTCACGACCCCCACCAGGTTGCTGCGCGCGGTGAAGCGGGCGGCATTCAGCGGGTTTTCGACGATTTCCTCGCAAGCGAACGCGACGCCCGGCGAGTACGCCAGCGCGAGGTCGCGCTGGTTGATCATCTGCTTGGTCGGCGCGATCGCGATCTTCCCTGGGGTCGGGAACTCGTGATAATCGAGAGCGGCTTCGCGGAGTTTGCTATTGACGGGATTCGACATAAGGCGGGCTTGGGAGTGCGGATTAGAATAGGTGTTCGACCGCATTGTAGCGCCATTACCTTGCGCGATTCCTTCAATCAGGGTGTAGCTGCCGCGACTGAAATAGCGCGAAAGATTGCAAGTCCGCTCGCCCGGACCGATTGCGGCGTCGCAGCATTTTCGCCGTAAAATGCGCGCCGTTTGCAGCCGCTCAGGCGCTTTTGCGCGCACGGACCTCCAATATGCTCTCCGAATTTTCACTGATCGACCGCTTTTTCGCGCGCCGCGCCGGTGAGGCGCGCCGCCCTGACGACGGCTCACTCGGCATAGGCGACGATTGCGCCTTGCTTGCGCCGCGTCCCGGCGAAATCCTGGCAATTTCGACGGATATGCTGGTAGAAGGCCGCCATTTCTTCCCGGATATAGATCCCCATACCTTGGGTCACAAGGCCCTCGCCGTGAACCTGTCGGACCTGGCGGCGATGGGCGCGCAACCGCAGGCTTTCACACTGGCGTTCGCGCTGCCGCAAGCCCGTGAGGATTGGCTGGCGGCGTTCAGCGATGGGCTCTTCGAACTCGCCGAACGCTACGGCTGCAACCTGGTTGGCGGCGATACGACCGCCGGGCCGCTCAACCTGTGCCTCACCGTGTTCGGCAGCGTGCCGCCGCAACTGGCGTTGCGCCGCGACGCGGCCAAAGCCGGCGACGACATCTGGATTTCCGGCACGCTCGGCGACGCACGCGCCGGACTTGGCGTGCTGCGCGGCGAGTGGCCGGCCGACGAAAACGACACTGCGACATTTCGCCGCGCCCTTGAGCGCCCCGAGCCGCGCATCCAGTTGGGCCTCGCGCTGCGCGGTATTGCGCATGCGGCGCTGGACCTGTCCGACGGGCTCGCCGGCGATCTGCTGCATATTCTTGAACGCTCGCAGCTTGCGGCGCAGGTCGACGTCGACGCGGTGCCACGCTCCGCCGCGCTGCGCAGGCTGTCCACCGAGGTGCAACGGCGCTGCACGCTGGCCGGCGGCGACGACTATGAATTGTGCTTCACCGCGCCGGCAGTGGCACGCGCGGCGGTCGAGGCGGCCGGCCGCGAGGCCAATATTCCGGTGACGCGGATCGGTACAATAACCCCTCTCGAATCGGCGGCGAGCAAGCCTGCAATCAGTTGGCATGACGCAGCCGGCACCCCGCTCACCTTGACCTTGCAAGGCTTCGACCACTTCCATGCAGACTGAACCCTCGCTCGGCCCCGCCGACGAATTCGCGAAGGGCGCCTCACAGGACACCCCGTCGCGGGGCGGCCCGCCGGACTCCCCCGAGCCGCGCCCGGTGCGGCCGCGCCGCGCGACAGCACGCTTCATGCTGTCGCATCCGCTGCATCTGCTTTCACTCGGCTTCGGCAGCGGCTTGTCGCCGATCATGCCGGGCACGGTCGGCACGCTGTTCGCGTGGGCGTCGTTCGCCGTGCTCAACCGCTATCTGACCGTGCTCGACTGGGGCCTGCTGATCGTGGTGGGATTCCTCGCCGGCATCCCGATCAGCGGCTTCACCGCGAAGAAGCTCGGTATCGACGATCCGTCGCCCGTCGTATGGGACGAGATCGTCGCGTTCTGGCTGGTGCTGCTGATGGTGTCGCCGGTCACGTTCACCGGCCAGGTGTGGGCCTTCGTCGTGTTCCGCTTCTTCGACATGGTGAAACCGCCGCCGATCCGTTACTTCGACCGCAGACTGAAAGGTGGTTTTGGCATCATGTTCGATGACCTGGTCGCGGCGTTTTTCACCTTGCTGGTGATCGCGCTCTGGCGCATGACGGTCTGACCGTCCCACGTTCTTCGGACATACGCATGGCTACCGATTCCGTCGTTCACCAACTCGCTATCCGCGTGAGCAACAAGTTGCGCGACGAACGTCTGATGCTCGCGACCGCCGAGTCCTGCACGGGCGGCATGGTCGCGACGGCGATCACCGATATCTCCGGCAGCAGCGGCTGGTTCGAGCGCGGTTTCGTCACTTATTCGAATCAGGCCAAAAGCGAGATGATCGGCGTGCCGGCCGACCTGATCGAAAAGCATGGCGCAGTCAGCGAACCGGTGGCCCGCGCGATGGCCGAAGGCGCGCTGCGCAACAGCCGCGCGCAGGTTGCGTTGTCGATTACCGGGGTGGCGGGACCGAGCGGCGGGACTGAAACGAAGCCGGTGGGAACGGTGTCGTTCGGCTGGAGCAACCGGCTGCATACGTCGGTGGAAACGATGGTGTTCAAGGGCGACCGCGAAAGGATCCGCGTGCAGGCTGCAGCGCATGCGCTGCGCGGGCTGCTGGCGTTGCTTGACGAGCAGGAGCGCTAAGGCGCCTTGGTTCGGTTTTATCCTCGGGGCGGCATCGCCCTTTACATCGAGTCAGCGCACCGCCTATGTCCACTTCCGAGTCAGGCAGAGACGATCTGATTGGCCGCTTCGATCTGCAACCCCATCCCGAAGGCGGCTTTTTTCGCGAAACCTACCGCTCGGCGGCGACGGTGTCTCGCGAGGGGTCCGGCGAGGCGCGCTCGGCGTCGACCGCCATTTACTACCTGCTATGCGACGGCGCGCATTCCGCGTGGCATCGGATCAAATCCGACGAAGTCTGGCACTTCTATGCGGGCGAGCCGCTGCTGATCCACGTGCTCGATGAGACCGGGAAGCTGACGAGCCACCGGCTCGGCAATCCGCTGACGCATCCGGGTACTGTGTTTCAGGCGGTGGTGCCGGCCGGGCTGTGGTTTGCCGCGGAATGCGAAGATCCGGCGACGTTCGCGCTGGTCGGCTGCACGGTGGCGCCGGGATTCGAGTTCAGTGAGTTCGAGCTGGCGGATATCGATGCGCTGCGCAGCGCCTGTCCGGCGCATGCGGAATTCATCGCACGGCTGGGACCGATGGCCGGTCCACGATAGAAAACAGCAAGCGGCTACGTTCATTGAAGAACGTAGCCGCTTGTCCATCACCGGTACGCGTTGATCCGGTCGCGCGTGTCCTGTGCGGCCTTCGCCGCGGCCTGCGCGTAGTCCTCACCCTTACCGGCGTAAATGATCGCGCGCGACGAGTTGATCAGCATGCCGGTGCCTGCCGCAGTGCGGCCGGCGTTCACGGTTGCCTCGACATCCCCGCCCTGCGCGCCGATACCCGGAATCAGCAGCGGCATGTCGCCGACCATCCCGCGCACCACTTCGATTTCCTTCGGGAACGTCGCGCCGACCACCAGTCCGAGCTGGCCGCTCGCGTTCCATTTTTGCGCCGCCAGTTGCGCGACCACCTGATACAGCGGCCGCCCGCCTGTCTCGAGGAACTGCAGGTCGGAGCCGCCCGGGTTCGAAGTCCGGCACAGCACGATCACGCCCTTACCCTCGTGCTCCAGATACGGCTCGATCGAATCGAAGCCCATGTACGGGTTCACCGTCACGGCGTCGGCCTGATACCGCTCGAATGCCTCGCGGGCGTACTGCTCGGCGGTGCTGCCGATATCGCCGCGCTTTGCGTCGAGAATCACCGGCAGGCCAGGATGGTTGCGGTGAATGTGCGCAATCAGTTGCTCAAGCTGGTCTTCCGCGCGATGCGCGGCGAAGTACGCAATTTGCGGCTTGAACGACGACGCATACGGCGCGGTCGCGTCGACGATCGTGCGGCAAAACTCGAAAATCGCATCGGCGCGGCCGGCGAGTGCGCCGGGGAATTTCGCAGGCTCGGGGTCGAGGCCGACACACAGCAGCGAGTTCGTACGCTGCCATGCATCGTTGAGTGTCTGGATAAAAGTGGACATGGAAGGCTCGCGGCGGGCTGATTGGGGCTGATTGGAGAAGTGGCGCGTATTTTACCCGTCCTCGCAACGAGGGCGGGTCGCGCACCAGCCGCCGGCCTCGGCCGGCCGGAGCGCCCCTAGCCGGCAGGCCGCCGTTCACCCGCGCCTACGGTCGCCGCGAACTCCGCGCTCCAGCCGCTGCGCGCAAACCGGTCCGCTCGACGGTAAACCGGAACGACCGCCTCAAGCGCTCGCCGCGCGCCAGCATGGTCATGCCATGCGCGGCCGCGCCGCCCGGCAGGTTCACCGCATTGATCGGATGATCGACCGGCTCGAAGCAGAAAAAGTCTTCACCCGGCGGCGTGTAAAGCACGTAGTAGTCGGTATCGGCGGCGACCGTCAGCGACAGCCGGCGCTTCGGCCAGACCACCGCCGCTTGCCCGCTCCAACCGGTAAAGGCATGATTGACGATGGTCTGCGGCAGCGGATACGCCACGCCGAACTGCCACGCCGGCGGCGCCGGCACGTGACGCACCGGCAGCCAGTCGTCCCCCTGCAACCAGAGGCCCGCGGCGGCGGCCGACAACTCGGTCTGCGCGTCGCGCACCAGGAACGGATGGATGCCGAGCCCGAATGGCAGCGGCTCGCGGCCGGTGTTTTCGATCTCGAGCGTGATCACGAGGCTCGGACCTTCGAGCGCATAGGTTTGTGTTGCGCGGTACGCGTAGGGCTTGCCGTCACTACGGTCAAGCGTCAGGCGCACGCTGTCCTGACCGCTCTCTGCTACGTGCCAGTGCGCCAGCCAGCCGTCGCCGTGGATCGGCAGCGGTTCGGCGGCGCGATTGCGCGGCACCTCGATCCTCCGCCCGCCGACGCCGAAATGGCCGCCGCCGATGCGGTTCGAATACGGCAGCAGCGGATAGCAGGCCAACTGGTTCGGGTCGGTATCGGCGGCGACATGCCGGCAGCGGCGGAAGATCGGCACCAGCGCGCCGTCGCTGCGCCAGTCGAAGCGGGTAATGCCACCGCCAAGCGACGGCGCCACGTCGAGCCGCAGATGCGTGTTGGCGAGCGTGACGCACGCCACGTCGCCCGCGCTCGTCTCGCCGACAGCCACCGCCGAGGTGCTGGGCCCCGCCAGCACCGGATGGGCGGCCGCCGCCAGCCGGGCGCGGCGCGTCTGCGCAGCCTGGGAACTCTGGGAAGAGGAAACGAGATTCGCGACAGTCATTTCAGGCTCCATCGAGAGGCGTGAGACGTTCCCGTCATCGCTGACGAATGTTTGTGCGGGCGCCTGAATGGGCCGCCTCTTTGAATTCTGGATCTTCGAATCCTCGACTCCTTGAGTCTTGCAGTGCGCGGGCTAGGCACACAGTGCAATCCGCGACCTGCAACGACCCAACGTGCTAACAGCACCACGGCCCGCATCTGCGTGCCACAAAAAACCTGGCTTACTCGCTCGCCCCATGCGGCAGCGGCGCGCCCTGAAATAGCGCTTCCGGCAAACCGTGCGGTCCGGGCACCGCGACGAACACCCCGCCGGCGCCCGAATCGTTCGCGAGGGCAGCCGCATCCAGATCGACGCGCGCACTCGTGATGTACAGCGTAGCCAGTTGCTCGTGCTCTGCAGGAACCCCCCTGACGGGGCCGCCCAGCGCCACGCAACTCGGTTGCGCGGTGGGTACGTGGACGCGCGCCGTTTCGACCCCATCCGGGCCATAACGCACCACGCGGCTGCCGCCCCATTGCGCATTCCACAGCCCGCCGTCGCGGTCCACGGTCGAGCCGTCCGGCTCGCCGGTCGCATCCACAAGCGTCGTGAACACACGGTCGTTGGCGATGCTGCCGTCTGCACCGTAATCGCACGCCCGGATCTCCCGGGTCGGCGAATCGCAGTAGTACATCGTCGTGCCGTCCGGACTGAAGGCGATGCTGTTCGAGATGGCGGGCGCCGGCAACGGCAGGCGCTCGAGCGACAGATCGCGATTCAGACGGTAGAACCCGCCCACTGCGCGCAAGGGCGAACCCTCATCCTTCGTACCGAACACGAAGCGCCCCTGACGGTCGCAGCGGCCGTCGTTGACGCGCGTGTTCATGCCCGGCTCGACATCGACAATACGCTGAGTCTCGCCGCTTGCAAGGTCGAAAAACGCGAGATGCGTGGCGAGTCCGAGTAAAAGGTAGTGCGGATCGGCGCAGAGCGCAAACGTCGCAAGCCGTTCGGGCATCGTCCAGAACGTGCAGCCCCCGTCCCGCGGGTCATAGCGCCACAGCCTCGCACCTTCGATATCGGTCCAGTAAAAGCGGCCGCTGCGGGCGCACCAGGTCGCGCCCTCACCGAGCGTGCATTTCGCATCGATCAACAAAGTCGCGCTTGTGCCGCCCACCGCTTCGCTCACGCCCAGCCTCCGTCGACGATGATGTCCTGCGCCGTAATCAGCCGGCTGTCGTCCGCAGCGAGGAAAAGCGCCATGCGCGCCAGATCCTCGGGCATCAACTCGGCATCGATGCACTGGCCCTCCTTGATCGACCGGCGGCCGGCATCGTCGAGCCACAGGCGCTTTTGCTTTTCGGTCATCACCCAGCCCGGCGCCAGCGTATTGACGCGGATGTTGAAGTGGCCGAGATCGCGCGCGAGACCGCGCGTGAGCCCCTGGACCGCGGATTTCGACATCACGTAGACCGGGTAGCCGCCGTTCTTCAGCATCCAGCTGATCGAGCCGAGATTGATGATCGAACCGCGCCCGGCCGCTTTCATGTCGCCCATCACGGCCTGCGCCGCGAAGAACTGATGGCGGATGTTGACGGCGATACCGGCATCGAACGATTCGGGCGTGACCTCTTCGATCTGGTGGCGCTTGTCATTCGCGGCGTTGTTGACCAGCGCTTCGATCGGACCCAAGGCCGCCTTGACGTCGGCGATCGCCTTGCGCAGCGCGTCGATATTGGTCAGGTCGCAAGGCAGGAACAGCGGCTTGTGGCGCGAATCGCCCAGTTCATCGGCGAGCGCTTCGCCCGCGCTCGCGTCGATATCGAAGAACGCGACGCGCGAGCCCTGCGCCGCGAAGTGCTCGACAAACGACGCGCCGATCCCGGTCGCGCCGCCCGTGATCAGCACAGTGCGGTCTTCAAGGCTCGGATAACGCGCATAGACGCTGTTCGCCTGGCGGGCGTTGGCATTAGCGGGAGACGACATCGTTCGATTCCTCCTCAGATATTTGATCAGGCGCCGCGCGTCAGTCGCGCGAGCCGCGGTTCTTCAACTGGTCGAGCAGCACGGCCGCGAGCAGAATCGCGCCACGCACGAGGTACTGATAGAACGCGTCGATATTCAACAGGTTCATCACGTTCTCGACCGTGCCCATGATCAGCACGCCGATCACCACGCCGGAAATCGTCGCGCGGCCGCCGAGCAGCGACACGCCACCCAGCACGCACGCGGAAATCACGTTCAGTTCGAAGCCTTCGGCGGCGTTCGGCTGGCCCGAGGTGATGCGCGAAGCGAGAATCACGCCGGCCAGCGCCGTCACCGCGCCCTGCACGAGGAAAATATAGACGCGGGTGCGCTCGACGTTGATACCGGCCAGGCGCGAGGCCTCCGGATTGCCGCCGATCGCCAGCGTATTGCGGCCGTACACGGTCTGGTTGAGCATCACGCCGAACACGATGAAACACAGCAGCGTGACCCAGATCGGCAGCGAAACGCCGAACATCGACAAGCCGCCCAGCGCGATAAACGTATCCGAGGACACGCCCACCGCCTGGCCGTGCGACACGATAAAGCCAAAGCCGCGCACGATTTCCATGGTCGCGAGCGTGGTAATCAGCGCATTGATGCGCAGGTACGCGATCACCGCACCGTTCACGAAGCCGATCACCGCACCGGCAGCCACCGCCGCGACGATGGCAATGAACGTATTGCCGGTCGCGTTGAGCACCATCGCGCACAGCACGCCGGCAAACGCCACGGTGGAACCCACTGACAAATCGAAGTCGCGCGAGGCGAGACAGAACATCATCGTGCAGGCCACCATGCCGATCTGCGAAATCGACAGTGCGAGGCCGAGCATGTTTTCGATCGAGAAGAAGTGATCGACGGTCAGCGACATCGTGATGAACATGATCGCGAAGATCACGATCAGGCTGTAGTCGGTGACCTGCTGCCACCATTTCTGCTTGTCGCTGGCCTGCGGAATCAGCGCGTCGACAGCACTCTTGGCGGCCTGTTGCGTGAGGTTTTCTCTGGCTTGCATTTGAATACTCCTCCCGTTTTCGTCACGGGCTGACGGGTTATTGAGGACTCGCGTCCGGTCAGTGTCAGGCCGCCTGCGGCGCGGCGGCTCGCGGTGCGGTCGAGCTTTGCGGCAAGGCAAGGCTCAGCACCGCCTGTTCAGTCGCTTTGCTGCGCGGCAGTTCGCCGGAGATACGGCCCTGCCGCATCACCACGATCCGGTCCGATACGCCGAGCACTTCCGGCAGTTCCGACGAAATCATCACGATCGCGCAACCGCGTTCCGCGAGCTGATAGATCACGTTATAGATCTCGTGCTTCGCACCGACGTCGATACCGCGGGTCGGCTCGTCGAGAATCACCACTTTCAGATCCGGCTCCGCGAGCCAGCGCGACAGGATCGCTTTCTGCTGGTTGCCGCCGGAGAGAAAACGAATCTTCTGGCGGCGGCTCGGCGTCTTGATCTTCAGCAGCTTGATAAAACTGTCCGCTGTCTCCGCTTCTTTCCTGCGATTCAGAAAGAAGCCCGCGCGCAGATAGTGGCGGCGGCAACTGATGTTGATGTTCTCGGAGACCGTCGCCATGGCGACGATGCCTTCTTCCTTGCGATCTTCCGGGCACAGCACGATGCCGTGACGAATCGCCTCGCCAGCGCTGCGCACCTTGATCGGCTTGCCGTCGAGCACGATTTCACCGCTCTTCTTGTGATCGGCGCCATACACAAGGTGCATCAATTCGCTGCGGCCCGCGCCTACCAGACCGAAGAAGCCGACAATCTCGCCGCGCCGCACTTCGAAGTTGGCCGGCTCCTTGAGCGCGTGCCCTTCGATCGCCTTGGCGGCAAAACGCACTTCGCCAAGTTCGCGCGGCTTGTAGCTATAGATATCCGAGATCTCGCGGCCCACCATTTCGCTCACGATCGTCTCGCGCTTCACGCCTTCGAGAGACGGATGCGACGCCACCTTGCGACCGTCACGGAAAATCGTGCACGCATCGCACAACTCGTAGATCTCGTCCATGCGGTGCGAGATATAGATCATCGCCCGGTTGTCGGCGCGCAGATCGCGCACCAGCTTGAACAGCACTTCGGTTTCGCTATGGGACAGCGAACTGGTCGGCTCGTCCAGCGCAATCACGCGCGCATTGCGCAGCAGCGCCTTGCAGATTTCCACCATCTGGCGCTGCGCGATCGAGAGCTTGCGCAGCTTCGCATTCGGATCGAGCGCCACGCCCATCGCTTCCAGCCGCTCGCGCACGAAACGTTTGGCCTCGCGCTTGTTGACCCAGCCGAGCGAGTTCGGCAACTGGCCGAGCAGCAGATTTTCCGCGACCGTGAGATCGGGCACGTATTGCAGTTCCTGGTGAATCACCGCGATGCCGGCTGCAATCGACGCGGCCGCGCTGCCGAAGCGCACCTCGTTGCCATCGATCATCACGTGGCCCGAATCCGGCTGGTATTCACCGCCGAGAATCTTCAGCAGGGTCGATTTCCCTGCGCCGTTCTCGCCCATCAGGCCGTGCACCTGGCCGACGTTCACGTCGAAGGACACGCCGTCGAGCGCACGCACGCCTGGAAAGACCTTACCGATATTGTCAAAACGCAGCGTCGCTGACACTTCGCCTCCTGTTGCATCCTGTGAACCGTACGGTCCGGCACGGCTTGGCGCCGTGCCGGCACATCGGTCTGTCTCAACTGTTGTTGCGCCTGCCGGCACGCGCGCGCCACTCACGTCCTGCGCACGCTGCCTGCGCGGTCAGCCGCCGCGACCCGGAGGTCCGGCGGCCAACCGCTGCACATCTGTTGCCAACTGCTTACTTCGATGCCAGACCCATCTTTTCACGCACGTCCGTGACGTTGTCACGCGTCGCCAGCATGCCGGTCGTCAGCGTGAGCGCCGGCGGTTCCTTGCCTTGCGTGATCCAGTCGTACATCAGCGTCGAGGTTTCTTCGCCGTGACGCTTCGGGCTGATGATGACCGTGCCGTAGAAGCCCGTCGGGGTCGGCTTCTTGAACTCGTTCAAAGCCGAATCCGAACCGCCGATACCGATACCGATCATGTTGTCCGCCTTGAAGCCGCGGCCTTCCGCTGCGCGCACCGTGCCGAGCACGGCTTCGTCGTTCAGGCCGTAGGCGATCCAGTGCTTGAACTGCGGGTTCTTGGTCAGCGCGATGTTGGCGGCGTTGAAAGCGTTTTCCGTGTCGGTCTTCGCTTGCGGCGCTTCAACCACGTTGGCCTTCGGGAAACCGGCGGCGACCAGCGCGTCGGTTGCGCCGGTGGTGCGGTCGACTGCGGTAGGCAACTGGTTGTAGGTCACGTCGATCGCGCCGACGTCCTTCATGTCCCAGCCACGCTTCTTGATTTCCGCAGCCAGGCCTTCGCCGACCTGCTTGCCGATGTTGTAGGCCGAAATGCCCATGTGCGGCACGCTTGCGATCGGCTTGCCGGCGCCGTCGACGAGGCGGTCGTCGACCGTCATCATCTTCAGTCCGTCGGCCTTCGCCTTGGCGACGATGCCCGGCCCGAGCTTGACGTCAGGCGTGCAGATAATGAAACCTTGCGCCTTTTGCGCCGCCAGGTTGTCGATTGCGCTCATCACCTTCTCGCCCGAGGGTGCGCCGATTTTCACCAGCGTGAAGCCCTTCTGCTTGGCCGCAATCTCGGCAAACTTCCATTCGTCCTGGAACCACGGTTCTTCCGGCTGCTTCACCAGAAAGCCGATCTTGACCTCGTCAGCGGCCTGGGCGACCGGTGCGTTGAACAACACACCTGCTGCCGCAGCGGCCAGCGTGAGGAAAATTCTACGTTTCATGTTGCAGTCTCCTGACTAATTAGTAGATAACGAGAAGGTATCGGCCGCGTCTTCTTATCCGGTCCTGACACACGCGGCCAGCGCGTCAACCGGTTCAAACTGGGCGGGGCGCTCCATGGCGCTTCGCGTTGCTTCGTTCTGCTGCCTTGCGGTGCGCGTTCCACGGCACATCGCAGGGTATTTCTGTCCTGAGGCGGTTCAGTCGTGGTACAGCGCCGAGCGCCCGCCATCCACCGTGATACAGCTCGCGTTGATGAACGGCGCCTCGTCCGAGGCGAGGAACACCGCCGTCATCGCCACTTCTTCCGGGCGGCCGATGCGCTTCATCGGCTGCAGGTCGAGCGTCGCCTGCTTCGCCGCAGCGGGATCGGGCTGGCCGTTCCACCAGTCGTGCGTCAACTGCGTTTCGATGTAGCCCGGCGCAATTGCATTGACGCGCACATTGCGCGGCGCGTATTCGATGCCAAGCGCCCGGGTCAGTCCGATCACGCCGTGCTTCGCGACCGGATACGGAAAGCAGCCCGGAATGATCTTGAACGCGTGCGTCGAGGCGATATTCACGATGCTGCCCGCGCCGCGCTCGACCATCCCCGGCAACACCGCGCGGCAACCGTTCCAGACGCCGTCCAGATCGACCGCGAAGCAGCGCCGCCAGTCGTCGTCGGTCATCGTCAGCGGGTCGCAGAACACGTTGATGCCGGCGTTGTTCACCAGTACATCGACGGCGCCGAATGCCGTTTCGGCCTCGCGCACCGCATGCTGGACCGAAGCGGATTGCGTCACGTCGGTCTGCACCGCGAGCACCTTCGCGCCACACGCCGCCTCGATCTCCCGCGCGGTGCGCTGCGCGGTTGCAAGATCCATTTCCGCCAGCACGAGCGCCGCGCCCTCGCGCGCAAACGCCAGCGCAATGGCTGCACCGATGCCGCGACCGGCGCCAGTGATCACCGCGACCTTGTCGGCAAGCCGCTTCATTTCTTCGCGCCCGCTCGAGCGATCCGCAAGCCGTTGATATAGGCACGCGCATGCGAGGCCGTCGTCGCCGCGCTCTGGCCGGGCTTGTAGAGCGCCGAGCCGAGGCCGAAACCGTTCGCGCCGGCGGTGAGGAAAGGCCCCATGTTGTCCGGCGTGATGCCGCCGACCGGCACCAGCGGCACCTCGGCGGCAATCACCGCGCGCCATGCTTTCACGACCTGGCAGCCGAGCTGTTCAGCCGGGAACATCTTCAGCACGTCGGCGCCGTTTTTCAGCGCGAGAAACGCTTCGTTCGGCGTGGCGACGCCCGGCGCGCAAGCCAGGCCTTGAGCCTTCGCCGCGCCGACCACTTCCGCATCGCTGTGCGGCATCACGATCAGTTCGCCACCCGCAGACTTCACCTCGTGGACGAAGCTCGCATGCAGCACGGTACCCGCGCCGACGATCGCATCGGCCGGCAGCGCCTTGCGGATCGCCGCGATGCTGTCGAACGGCTGCGGCGAATTGAGCGGCACCTCGACGATCCGAAAGCCCGCTTCGTACAACGCCTGGCCATGCTCGGCGGCGTCCGCCGGCGTGACGCCGCGCAGAATCGCAATCAGCGGGCACGCCGCGAACGCGGCCATCAAACCCGCATGCGGCAGATACGGGGCGGGCAAGTTGATGTGAGGTTGCATGTCGGTTCCTTGTCTATGTCGTGCGCGGCGCCGGCTCAACTGGCGCGCGCAGCGCCGGAGGCCGGCGTCAGCGCAGGCGCTGCCGTTTGCGATGCGCTTGCCAGCAGGCCTGCCTGCGTCGCAATGCGCCACAAGCCGCGTTCGGTCGCCTGCCGGACCAGCTTCGCCTCGGTACAGCCGAATTGCGTCAGCGCGAGCTGATAACGCTCGCACAACGCTTCGTTGCCGATCAGGCGCAATGCATGTCCCGCGAGGCCGGTTTGATGCTGCGCAAGCACCGTGCCGAGGCCGGCGAGTTCGTGGCCGATCAGCAGGCCTGACAGATAGTCGGGTTGCTGCTGGCCGGCAAGCTGTCCGGTCAGGCCGAGGGTGCGCGTGCTGAACACCGTCGCGAGCACGCCTGCCTGCCCTTTCAGACGCGCGATGTTCACGCCGCGCAGAAATGCATCGGTATCCAGACGATCGGGCGTCACCATCGTGCGGCCGAGAATCGTGTGTTCGCGCAGCGCTGCGAACACCTCGCCGGTCATGAAGGTATGAAACCGCTCGATGCGGCGGGCGCGCACCACCACCCATTTCGCGTGAGTGCCCGGCAGTCCGATCAACTCGGGACTCGAGTCGTCCGCTGCGGCTGGGCCGTCGCCGAGCGCACCGAAGATCTGCGTTTCCTCGCCGCGCATGACGTTCGGCAGTTCGCCGCGCTCGAGCACGCCCGGCACGATATGCAGCGTCACGCCGCGGGCGGTCCGCACCCGCACGATGCCGGCGACCAGCGCCTCGGCGTTCGCGGGCGCATCGACGTACGGCGCTTCGAGCCAGCCTTGCGCGCTGCCGACCATTCCCGCTGCGATCACCGGCAGACCGGGGACACGCGCGAGCCACGCGCCGCACGCCGACTCGAAGGCGGCGTCGAAGCCGCCCTCGGCGGCCGCGCGCGGCAGGTTCATGATGCCCGCGGTCGACTCGCGCGTCGCCAGCACGTTGCCGGCGGCATCGAACAGGTAGGCCCGCAGCGACGTCGTGCCCCAGTCGAGCGCGAGCAGCGCGGCCTGATCGAGGCTGGAGGTATGCGCTTGCGGTACGGCGCTTGCGGCATCCTCGGAGCTCGCTGCGCTCGTGGAGTTGCCGACGCTCGTTATCGTATTGACCGGCATGGGAGAACCCGCTTGCGTCATCGTTTGATCCTGCGCGTCGCCGGCTGCGGCACCCGCCAGCCGAGTTCCTCCGAGATGGCGCGCGCTTCGCGCTGCACCACCGGAATCAGCTCGTCCATCCGTTCGAGCGACATATACGGAATCGTGCTCGCCACCGACAGCGCCGCCACGATCGCGCCGGAGGCGTCGCGCACGGGCGCCGCAACGCAGCGGATCGACGCTTCGTTTTCTTCGAGGTCGAACGTGTAGCCGCCTGCCGCATAGTTGGTCATGCGCTGCATGAAGGTCGGCAGATCGGGACGGTTATCGGGCTTGAAGCTCACGCCCGCGAGCGCGCGGCGCGACGCATCGAACAGCGACTGCCAGGAATCCGGCTTGAGGTCGAGCATCATCGCCTTGCCGATGCCGGTCGACGCCAACGGCATGCGATGCCCCACCCGCGAGCGCATTTCCAGACCACGCGTGCCGGGAATCTTGTCGATGTAGAGCACGTCGTCGCCATCGCGCACGCCGAGGTGGATCGTGTCGAGCGTCTGTTCGGCGAGCGATTCGAGATGCTGGTGCGCCACCGTGGTGAGCGGCATCTGTTCGAGCGCGATGGTGCCGAGTTCGATCAGCTTCGGCCCGAGCAGATAGCCGCCCTGCACCTGACGCAGATAGCGCGCCTGCACGAGGCTGCTGACCAGCCGGTGGGTGGTGCTGCGGGTCGTACCGAGCGTGGCACCGAAGGTGCGCAGATCCCGCACGCCGCTGGCAGCCGCTTCGAGGATCGCGAGGCCGCGCAACAGCGTTTGCGTGCCGGCTTGCTGCGGCGTGACGTCGAGCAGCGTGCTCGGCAGGGCGATTTCGTCGGCGGGCGCGGGTGAACCTGCAGCGCCGTTCAGGTTGCGGGCGCGCGGCTGCAGCGCGGCTTCATCACCGGTGTGGGGGCCGGCGGCGGCGTGAGTGGACATCGCTTTGTTCATGGCGATTGGGGGCATCTAAGGGGTATTACTGCGCGGAGCCGGCTTGGCGACCGGCAAAACGGGACGGAACACGACGTGTACGCGCTTGCTGCCTGACGGTGATGGGCATGGCTGAATGTCTCCGTTTGTTCGGTCCGCGCCGGCCGCACGGTGGTCGTGCGGGGGGGTGTGGCCTTTTTTTGCCTCGCTGGCGGCTGGTGGCTTTTTTGCCTTGCAGCTTTTTGCCTTGCGGGCTTGGTGTTTCGGATTGTAGGGCGGTTTTTTTGAAATCTCCAATATGTGAGTGTTGGATTCAGATAATGGGATTTTGGGCTGCGCTGGGCTTTGTGGGGTTTGCCTGCGGCGCCTTGTGCTTTGGTGGTTGTTCCTGGGGTGTTGGCCTTTCCTTGCTTTCTTATCGGTCTATTGGCGTTGCCCCTGTGCGGGGCGGCACCTACTTTTCTTTGCCGCCGCAAAGAAAAGTAGGCAAAAGAAAGCGGGCTGACAACCGCCAGCCTGTAGGTGTCCGCCACCTAGGCCAACACGGAGTGGTCCGCACGAGGACCTGCCCTCGCATATCCCCCGCTAGTGACACAGCGCTCATCCACCCCACTCCGCACTGCGTGCGTCGCGGATGGGTATGCCAGGGAAACCAGCGGCCACAAGATTGCCACTGCTAACGAAATTGGGCGTTGCGCAATAAAGATTGGAACTACCCGAAATTTATGGCGTTACCAGTTAAAACAGAGGACGAGTAGCGGTGGACTACCAGGAAGGGAATGCTAATAGCGCGATCTTGCGCACAAGCACCAACCCAACATAGTTAGAATACCTGTGGAATTTGCAGGGGGAGTTGTGCCCGACAGCGGGGCGCGCAGCGCAACGCTGGAACGGATGACGGCCTTGTCACTACCGCGGATGGTGCGAGACCAGCTCCTCGTGCGGACCACTCTGCGGCGGCCTAAGTGGTGGACACCTACAAGCTGGCGGTTGTCAGCCCGCTTTCTTTTGCCTACTTTTCTTTGCGGCGGCAAAGAAAAGTAGGTGCCGCCCCGCACAGGGGCAACGCTAATAGACCAATAACACAGCAAGGAAAGGCCAACACCCCAGGAACAACAACCAAAGCGCCGCGCAGGCAAAAAAAACTTATTCCGGCAACTCAGCCGCCCCCATCCGATGAGCAATCACCCCCGCACGCTGCGCGAGATACGCCAAACTCCGGTGCTCATCGAAATACTTGGGCCTCGGCAACATCACCGCCAACCGCGCTGACTGCCAGCCAGTCAGCTTCGCCGCAGAAGTCTTGTAGTAATAGTGCGCCGCGGCCTCCGCCCCATACACCCCATTGCCCCATTCGACAGAATTGAGATAAATCTCGTAGATGCGTTCCTTATCCATCAAGGTCTCCAGCATCCACGTGATGATCAGCTCCTGCCCCTTGCGGATATAGCTCTTCTGCCGCGACAGAAACAGATTGCGCGCCAGTTGCTGCGAAATGGTCGAGCCGCCCGCGACAATCTTGCCGCGCGCCTTGTTCTTCTCCCATGCCTGCAGGATCGCGTCCGTTTCGTAGCCGTTGTTATTGACGAAATTCGCATCTTCCGAAGCAATGATCGCGCGTTTCAGGTTGCGCGAAATCTGCTCGTACGGCACCCATGTATGCTGGATCGACAGATCGGGCCGGTCGCTCGAAAGCGTCCACTCATCGGAACGCATGAACGCCGTCGAGCGCGGATTCACGTAGTTCCAGACGGCAATCTGCGCGAAGTAGAACAATTGAGTGGCGACCCAGGCAATCGCGACCACCGCGCCCACATAAAGCATCCAGCGGGTCGGTCCCGGCCGGCCTGCGCGCTTCGTTCCCGTCATTGTCGTCACGGTCCCCGGTTCAGTAGGTTCTGCAACCTCAGGCCGCGCCCGGCGCCGCCAGCATCCGGCGCAATTCGGCCAGCACCGGCGCGCCGTCGGGACGCACGCCCCGCCATATGTAGAACGATTCGGCGGCCTGCTCGACCAGCATGCCAAGACCGTCCGCGGCGCGTGCGCCCAAGGTCTGCGCGTGCTGCATGAATACCGTCGGCTGGGCGCCGTACATCATGTCGTAGGCCAGCGTGCCGCTGCCGAAAGCGCCGTCGTCGCACTCGGGAAGCGCGGCATCGAGACTGCCGGCGGTCGCGTTGACGATGACGTCGTAAGCACCCAGCTCGATGACCGCCGCGCCGCCGCCTGTCAGGCGGCAACCGCCGGCTTGCGCCGCCTCGCCGAACTGGCTCACCAGTTCCTGCGCTTTCGCAGCGGTCCGGTTGACGATAGTCACCGTATGCGGCGCACGCTCCAGCAGCGGCAGCACCACGCCGCGTGCGGCGCCGCCGGCGCCCAGCAGCAGGATGCGTGCGCCCTTGAGCGGCGTCGCCAAGTTCACCTCGATATCGCGCACGAGGCCGAAGCCATCCGTGTTGTCGCCGTGGATTTCGCCTGCGTCGAAACGCAGCGTGTTCACCGCTCCGGCAGCCGCCGCGCGCGGCGACAGCCGGGTGGCGAGCGCATGCGCCTCCAGCTTGAACGGCACCGTCACGTTGAGCCCGCGGCCACCGGACTCGATGAAGGCCCGCACGTACGGCACGAACGCGTCGAGCGGCGCCAGCAGATGCGTGTACTCGATCGGCTCGCCGGTTTGCGCAGCAAAGCGCGCGTGAATGAATGGCGACTTGCTATGGCCGACCGGATTGCCGATCACCGCATAGCGGTCGCGCGGGCCGGACACTGTGGCAGATCCGGCCGCTGGGGTTGCCGGCTGCGCAGGCGTGCCCGGCTTTGCCTGAGCACCGGTCTCGTCGAGCCGATTAGCCGCGTCGGACGTTTGGCTCATTGTCCCGGCTCCGCGACGTGCTGGTCGGCAGGCGCCGCCTCATGGCCTTCGCCGCCGCCGTCCGCGGAGTCGACTGCGCCCTCGGCATTACCGTCGGCCGAGGCTTCCGCCTGAGCCTCCACTTCGCTCTCGGCGGAATCGTCCGCGACGTCGAGCAATTCTTCTTCGCCCTCGTCGACTTCTTGCGCTTCGGTACCGCTCGCGACCGTCGGCGCATCGAGCACGTGCAGCATGCGCACGGACGCTTCCACGGTCAGTTCGTCGATCGACATCACTTCCATCAGCAAGCGCGTGCCGCGCGCATGCACGCCGAGCGCCGGCACGTGCAGCAGCAACGGAATCTCCTCGAGCCGCACCAGATCGTCCTTCACCACCGACGCCACCACCTGCTTCCGGTTCTCCTGTTTCAGCCAGCGCAGGCACCAGAAGTACTCCATGCGGCGCTGGTGATCGGCATACGCCGAGTAGGTATCGTCGAAACCCTGGACCACCGCAAACAGGTCGGCGTCCTTCGGCTTGAACGGCGCGGCCAGCTTGGCGGTGACGCCGTGCTGCACGCACGCGAGCAGTTGCCATTGATTGACCAGGTCGACGTAGCGGCGCAGCGGCGAGGTGCTCCACGCATATTGCGTGACGCCGAGCCCCTCGTGCGGCGCCGCATTGGTCTGCATGCGGGTGCGCTTCGGCCCCGACGGCGCGCCGAACGCCCGCTGGGTGCGGTAAATCCCCGGCACACCGTGGTCGTGCAGGAACGCGCCCCATGATGAGTTGGCGAGAATCGCCAGCTCCGCGACGATCGTGTCGAGCGGCGAACCGCGGCGACGCGGCGTGATGGTGATGTGCTCGCCGTCCACATAGAAATTGAAATCGGTATTGCGCTGCACTTCGCGCCGCAGGCCATAGCCGGCCCGCGCCTGCTGGCGCTTCTCGAACAACGCCAGCGCGAACGGCCACAGCACCGCGATATCGTCCTTATGCGGGTATTCGCCGCTGCCGGCCGCCAGCGCCTCTTCGGTCACCAGTTCGTCGAGCGTGTTGTGGCGCAGGTTGTTCTTCACGAACACACGCTCGGCGCGCGTTTCGCTGGCGACGATTTCCTGGGTCTCGCGATTGACGATCACATACAGCGACAGGGCCGGCCGCAAGCCGCCCTCGGCAAGCGTGAACGCTTCGACGACGCTGTCCGGCAACATCGTGATCTTGTCTCCCGGCATATAAACCGTCGACAGACGCGTGCGCGCAATATCGTCCACCTGGTCGCCGCGCTGGATGCCGAGCGCCGGCGCCGCGATGTGCACACCGATCCGCACGCGGCCATCGGCGAGATGCTCGACAGAGAACGCGTCGTCGATCTCGGTGGTGGTCACGTCGTCGATCGAGAAGGCTTCGACATCGGCTTGCGGCAGATCCTCAGGCAGCGCGCCCGGCGTCACCGGCGGAAAACCGATACCGTGCGGGAAGAATTCGGAGAGAAAACGCGCTTCATGCAGCGCGCGCGCCGATGGAATCCCACCGCATTCGAGCATCAGACGCGCCTGCGAAATGCCGCGCGCCGCGGCGGCCGCTTCGAGCGCCTTGTATTCGATGGTGTTCTTGTCCGGCTTCGTCAGCAGGCCCAACGCCTTGCCGACCAGCGCTTCGGGCAGGCGGCCGGCCTTCAGCTCTTCCTCGTACTGCGCCTGCACCAGCCCCTGCTGACGCTTGCGCTCGAGCGCGGCGAGCGCCATCTGGAGCTGCTCTTGCGGCGCGCGCTGATACTGGCCACGGCCCTTGCGGCGGAAGTACACGGGCGCGCTGTGCATGCGCAGCACCAGCGCCGCCCGCTCCACCGGACCGAACGAAGCGCCGAAATAGTCGGCGCCGAGCGTGGCAAACGGGAATTCATCGTCGGGCGCGCATTCCCACAGGAAGTCCAGATCGATCTCTTGCGCAGCGGCGTCGGCCTGCTGGATCAGATCGCCGGCGCTCGGCTTTTCGAATTCGATCAGCACGTCTTTCGCACGCACCTTGGTGCGCCGGCCGCCCGGCAGCTCGACCTGGAATGCATCGCCCTGGCGCGACAGCACGCTGCCCGCCTTGAAACTGCCCGATTCCTCAAAGAAAACGTTCACTCAATACTCTCGTTCTGACTTGCATCTGCCGCGGCGCCTGGCGGTGGAATCCGGCTCGCGCGTCGGCAACGTGTTCGTGGTGGTAGGTCCGCTGCGCCCATGCCGGGCGCGGGCGGTATGAATCAACGAATCAGGCCGCCGCGCATGGCGCCGGCGGTTCTAAATCCTTTGCGTCGCAAAAGGCGAGCACGTCGTCGACATACTGCTCGAACTCGCTGATCGCGTGGTCGCTGCCTTCAATCAGCGTGGTGCGGGCGCCCGGATAGTGCGCGAGCATCTCGCGGTAGTCGAGCACTTCGTCGCCAGTCGCTGCTAACAAATAATAGCGTTCGGGCCGCGTGATCGATGCGACCCCGAGCGAGCGCAACTCATCCAAGTGATGCCGCTCGACCACGATGCTGCCGCCGCCGTGCCACAGCGGCTGTTCGCCGAGATACTGGCTGAGATCGCGCTGCGGCACGACCGCCGGATTCAGCAGCGCCGCTTGCCAGCCGTGCTTTTCGGCCAGGTGCGTGGCGAAATAGCCGCCCAGCGAACTGCCGATCACGGTGACGCGCTCGCCCGCCGCTGCGGCGACCAGCGATTCAGCCAGCGCGATCGTCTCGAGTGGCGACACCGGCAACATCGGGCAGCACCACTCCGCCGAGCGGCCGAGTTCCGCCAGGCGCGCCGCCATCACGCGCGCCTTGAACGAATTCGGCGACGAGCGGAAGCCATGCAGATAGAGGATCACGCTGCGCCCCGCCCGGGTGACGCCGCTTGCGCGCCAGCTTTTGGCGCCTCGGCCGAGCGCTCCTGAGCCGGCCGCACCTCAGCCGGTCGCACCGAAAGCGCATCGAGCAGCTTCTGATGAACGCCGCCAAAGCCGCCATTGCTCATCACCAGCACCTGGTCGCCGGGCTGTGCCGCCGCCACGACCGCTTTGACGAGCGCATCGAGATTGTCAAAGGCCTTCGCCTTGGCGCCGAGCGGCGCCAGCGCTTCGCCGAGATCCCAGCCCAGCGCGTCGCGCCCGGTGGGTGCGCCATAGCCGAACACGAGGTCCGCGTCAGCGAGGCTGCCGGGTAATTGCGCTTTCATCACACCCAGTTTCATCGTGTTCGAGCGCGGTTCCAGCACCGCAAGAATGCGTGTGCGTTCGCGCCCGACCCGCGTGCGCAGACCGGCGACGGTCGTTTCGATCGCGGTGGGATGGTGCGCGAAGTCGTCGTACACGGTCACGCCGTCGACGCTGCCGCGCACTTCCATGCGGCGCTTCACATTGCGAAAGCTCGCCAGCGACTGCGCGGCCTGGGCCGGCGGCACGCCGACACTGCGCGCCGCCGCGATCGCCGCGATTGCGTTCATGCGGTTGTGCTCGCCCTGCACCTGCCACTCGACCACGCCCACGCGCATACCGTTGTGATACACCGCAAAGCGTTCGTCGACGGGCACGCCGTCTTCGGCCGGCAGCGCCTGCCAGCCGCCCTGCACGCCGAAGCGCTCCACTTCGCTCCAGCAGCCGCGCGTGAGCACCCGTTCGAGCGCGTCCTCACGGCCGTTGGTCACGATCCGCCCAATCCCGGGCACGGTACGAACCAGATGGTGGAACTGGGTCTCGATAGCGGCGAGATCGGGGAAAATGTCGGCGTGATCGAATTCGAGGTTGTTGAGGATCGCCGTGCGCGGCCGGTAGTGGACGAACTTCGAGCGCTTGTCGAAGAACGCCGTGTCGTACTCGTCGGCTTCGATCACGAAGAAGCTCGAATCGGTCAGCCGCGCCGAGACGCCAAAGTTAAGCGGTACGCCGCCGATCAGAAAGCCCGGGTTCAGGCCGGCGTCCTCGAGCAGCCAGGTGAGCATCGAGCTGGTGGTCGTCTTGCCGTGCGTGCCGGCTACCGCCAGCACCCACTTGCCGTTCAGCACATGCTCGCCGAGCCATTGCGGGCCCGACACATAGGGCAGGCCGCGGTCGAGAATCGCCTCCATCAGCGGATTGCCGCGCGACACCACATTGCCGATCACGAACAGATCGGGGTTCAGATCGAGCTGCTCCGCGCCGTAACCCTCTATAAGACGGATCCCCTGGGCCTCGAGTTGCGTGCTCATGGGCGGGTAGACACCTGCGTCACAGCCGGTCACCGTGTGCCCGGCGCCGCGCGCGAGTACCGCGAGACCGCCCATGAACGTGCCGCAGATGCCGAGGATGTGGATGTGCATAAGCCTGTCGTGCCGCGCGGGCGAATTTTTGCGTGGGAGGAGGTGCGCAGGAGGGGCCGAAAAGGCCCGTCTGCGAAGGACGCTATTGTAACCGACACCCTTCGATCGCCCTACGCAGCAAGGGAGCGCCCCGGCCCGTCCGGGGTCGGCGAACACCACATGCGCAGCAGCGGGTAGCCTGGAAAGCGCAGCCCGGATGCCCCCCGGCAGCCCGGTGCGCGGACGACCGCCCCCATAAAGGGCGCCCTTCAATCTCTAGTATGATTGTGAGATGGTTCGCAAATCACATTTCGATCCGCAGCGGGTGCGCGAGGAAATCGCCATCGCCGCTGCGCGGATGATCGCCGAGGACGGTCTGGACTACTCCACGGCCAAGCGCAAGGCTGCGCGGCAGGTCGTCGGGGAGACGCGCGTGGCTGGCGAATGGCTGCCGGATAACGACCAGATCGAAGAGGAAATCCGCGAATACCAGTCGCTCTTCCAGGGCGACAGCCAGCCGGCCGTGCTGCGCCGCCTGCGCGGCGTCGCGCTCGACTGGATGCAGCGGCTCGCCCCGTTCAACCCGTATCTGACCGGCGCCGTGCTGAACGGCACGGCGGGCGAACACTCGGATGTGTATCTGCAGGCGTTCTGCGACAACCCTAAAGACGTCGCGATCTATTTCCTCAACGCCAACGTGCAATACGATGTCTCGGAGACGCGCCATTTCGCCGGCCGCGGCTATGTCGAGACGCTCAGCTTCATGTGGCGGCCCGAGCGCGAGGCGCAGGGCGCCGAGCCGGTCGGCGTGCATGTCGCGCTATACGGCACCGACGACTTGCGCGGCGCGGTGCGCGCCGACGCCCGCGGCCGTCACGCGCGGGCCAGCGCCCAGGCCGTGCAGGCGCTGCTCGACGAGAGCAGCGTGACTTCCCCCAACAATTGATCGGATAGCAATGAAGACCAAGCGGATACTCGCCATTGCAGTTGTAGCGATGATCGCGGCAAGCGTGGGCGCACTCACCGGCCACAGCGTGCTGAACGCGGATGGCGTGGAGCTCGCGCAGGCTGCCCAGCCGGCGCCGCAAAGCGCCGTAGCGCAGTTGTGGGCGGCGCCCGTCACTAGTCCCGATGGCAAGCCGCAGTCGCTGAGCCTGTTCAAAGGGCACCCGGTGGTGATCAACTTCTGGGCCTCATGGTGCGGACCATGTGTAGAGGAAATGCCGTCGCTCGCGCAGTTGCATCGCGAGTATGCAAAGAAAGGCATTGAATTCGTCGGACTTGGCGTCGATTCCGACAAAAATGTAAAAGCCTTCCTCGAGAAGGTGCGGGTCGACTACCCGGTCTATGTGATCGGCTTCGGCGGCGCGGACCTCGCCCGGACCTTCGGCAATAATGCGGGCGGACTGCCGTTTACGGTCGTCATCGACGCAAAAGGCAACGTTCGGTCGACAAAATTAGGTCAAATTCAGCCGAACGAGCTAAAACGGACGCTCGACGCGCTGTAAATTTCACATTGTCCTAAGGTTTAATTGTGGTCGGAACAGGCCGGATTACGCGCAAATTGCATAAAATTGCGAGAAGATGCGTGTCCCGGCGCCTGGCCGAAAGCCAGCGGAATCATTCCTTCTGCGCGTGAAACTAGACAAGTTTCTCTAATCAGCGCTAAAGTGCGGCCAATTCCACGGAAATAGAAGCGACCATGACGCGACTGCTGGTACTGCACGGACCTAACCTCAACCTTCTCGGCACCCGGGAACCGGAGGTCTATGGTCACGTGACGCTGCCGCAGATCGATCAGGCGCTGGCCGACCGCGCAGCGGACGCCGGCGTCGAATTGGCGTCGTTCCAGAGCAACCATGAAGGCGCCCTGGTCGATCGCATCCAGTCCGCACGGATCGAAAAAACCGCTTTCATTCTGATCAATCCCGCCGCGTACACGCACACCAGCGTGGCGATTCGGGACGCACTGGCGGGGGTCGGCATCCCGTTCGTCGAGATTCATCTGTCGAACGTGCATCGTCGCGAACCGTTCAGGCACCACTCGTATTTCTCCGACCAGGCAGAGGGCGTGATTTGCGGCCTCGGCTGGAAGGGATATCTGTACGCACTCGAATTCGCGCTCGACCGGCTTGCCGCCGGCTCGTCGCGCGGCTGATTCCAACAAACTCATTCTGGGCCGGCAGGCAGCGCCGCCGGCACTTCACGCATTGAAAGGGGATGCCCAATGGATCTACGTAAACTGAAGACTCTGATCGACCTCGTCTCCGAGTCCGGCATTTCGGAACTGGAAGTGACCGAAGGCGAAGGCAAGGTCCGCATCGTCAAGAATGCGCCGCCGGTTTACGTCCAGCCGTCCGCTTCCTACGCGCCGCAGTACGCCGCGCCCGCACCGGTTGCGGCGGCTCCCGCAGACGCACCGGCTGTCGCTGCACCGGTCGCGCCGGCCGCCGCACCGCAGGGCCATGTGGTGACCTCGCCGATGGTCGGCACGTTCTACCGTGCGCCGTCGCCGGGCGCCGAGCCGTTCGTCCAAGTGGGCGATACGGTCAAGGAAGGCCAGACGATCTGCATCATCGAAGCCATGAAGCTGCTCAACGAAATCGAGTCGGACAAGTCCGGCGTGATCAAGGAAATCCTCGTCGACAACGGGCAAGCCGTCGAATACGGTCAACCGCTGTTCGTGGTCGGCTAACGCGGCACGCTTTGCGTTTGCCGTCCGCGCGCCTGCCAGACCCGGGGCGCGCGACCGATCCTCGCTAGAAAACGCCGGGCCGCCCCAAGTTTTCCGCCCCGGAGGAAGTCCCCTGGGGGGATTGCTCCCCTCGGGGGGCCTGGCGCGAAGCGCCGGGTCGGGGCCCCTGAGGCGGCCGCGTTGTGATCAACCGGCGCCCATTGATGAGTCGAAAACCCGCTATGTTTGAAAAAATTCTCATTGCCAATCGTGGCGAGATCGCACTCCGGATCCAGCGCGCGTGCCGCGAGCTCGGCGTCAAGACGGTCGTCGTCTATTCCGAAGCCGACAAGGAAGCCAAGTATGTGAAGCTCGCCGACGAGGCCGTCTGTATCGGCCCGGCGCCTTCGAACCTGAGCTACCTGAACATGCCGGCGCTGATCAGCGCGGCCGAAGTCACCGACGCCGAGGCGATTCACCCCGGCTACGGCTTCCTCTCCGAGAACGCCGACTTCGCCGAGCGCGTCGAGCAGTCCGGCTTCACCTTCATCGGCCCGCGCCCGGAAACGATCCGGATGATGGGCGACAAGGTGACCGCCAAGCAGACCATGATCAAGACCGGCGTGCCGTGCGTGCCGGGTTCTGAAGGCGCGTTGCCGGACGATCCGAAAGAGATCGTGAAAATTGCCCGCCAGGTCGGCTATCCGGTGATCATCAAGGCGGCCGGTGGTGGCGGCGGCCGCGGCATGCGCGTGGTCCACACGGAAGCGGCGCTCGTCAACGCGGTCAACATGACGCGTGAAGAAGCCGGCCGTGCCTTCGGCAACCCGCAGGTCTACATGGAGAAATTCCTGGAGAACCCGCGGCACATCGAAATCCAGGTGCTGTCCGACTCGTTCAAGAACGCGGTGTGGCTGGGCGAGCGCGATTGTTCGATGCAGCGCCGTCACCAGAAGGTGATCGAAGAAGCGCCGGCGCCGGGGATTGCGCGCCGTCTGATCGACCGCATCGGCGATCGCTGCGCGGATGCCTGCAAAAAGATGGGCTATCTCGGCGCGGGCACGTTCGAATTTCTCTACGAAAACGGCGAGTTCTACTTCATCGAGATGAACACGCGCGTGCAGGTCGAACACCCTGTGACCGAGCTGATTACCGGCGTCGACATTGTTCAGGAACAGATCCGCATTGCGGCCGGCGAAAAGCTCGCCTTCCGTCAGCGCGACATCGTGTTCAAGGGCCATGCAATCGAATGCCGGATCAACGCCGAAGATCCGTTCAAGTTCACCCCGTCGCCGGGACGCCTGACGTCGTGGCATATGCCGGGCGGCCCCGGCATCCGCGTCGATTCGCACGCTTACAACGGCTATTTCGTGCCGCCGAACTACGATTCGATGATCGGCAAGCTGATCGCTTACGGCGCAACCCGCGAGCAGGCCATCAAGCGGATGCGTATCGCGCTCTCGGAGATGGTGGTGGAAGGCATTCAGACCAACATCCCGCTGCATCGCGAGCTGATGCTCGACGCCAAGTTCGTCGAGGGCGGCACCAGCATTCACTACCTCGAAAACCGGCTGGCTGCAAAGCTGCAGGCCGCACCGGAAGAAGCGTAAGTCATGAGTTACCGGGAACTGATCGTCGAGCTGGCACGTGAGCACGCAGAGGAGCTATCCGATGCGCTGCTCGAGCTGGGTGCCTTGTCCGTGTCGGTGGAAGACGCGGATGCCGATACGCCCGACGAGCAGCCGCTCTTCGGCGAGCCCGGTCTTACGCCTGATCGCACAGCCTGGCAGCACTCGCGCGTGATCGCGCTGCTCGCGCCCGAACACGACCCCGCCGTGCTGTTGACGGCGGCGGCCAACGAACTGGGCCTCTCCCCCGCCCCGGCATTCAGCGTACGAGAAGTGGAAGAGCAGGATTGGGTGCGGCTCACGCAGTCGCAGTTCGATCCGATTCCGATCGGCCAGCGCATCTGGGTTGTGCCGTCGTGGCACGACGCGCCGGACCCCGACGCCCTCGTGCTCGAACTTGACCCTGGCCTCGCCTTCGGCACCGGCAGCCATCCGACCACGCGCCTGTGCATGGAGTGGCTGGAGCAGGCGGTCGTACCGAACCAGTCGGTGCTCGACTACGGCTGCGGCTCGGGCATCCTCGCCATTCTCGCGAAGAAGTGCGGCGCGAACCCGGTCTACGGGATCGACATCGATCCGCAAGCGGTCGAGTCCGCCCGTCACAACAGCGAGCGCAACCGCGCCGAGGTCACCTACGGCCTGCCTGACGATTGCCCGGCCGGCGAGTTCGATATTGTTGTCGCCAATATTCTGTCCAACCCGCTCAAGCTGATGGCCTCGATGCTGTCCTCGAAGGTGAAACCGGGCGGCCGCCTCGCGCTGTCGGGCATCCTCGCGCGTCAGGCGGAGGAAGTTGCACGGGTTTATCAACAGTGGATCGACATCGCCGTCTGGCGCGAACACGAAGGTTGGGTGTGCCTGACGGGAACGCGTCGGGAAAGCCATTAGAATAAGACGTATTGTCCAACCAACGGCCCCGCGGCCAACCGGCTCAATATGCTCCTGGCGACCCGCTGTCCTTTCTGCGAAACGGTCTTCCGGCTCCAGCCCGCGCAGCTCTCGCTGCGCCGCGGCCTTGTGCGCTGCGGGCATTGCCAGGAAGTGTTCGACGCTTCGAGCAGTCTGTACGAAACCGCCGAGGGCGCCGATTTCTCCACCGCCAGCCCGGTTTCCCCGGCAGCCGTCAGCGCGCTGAGCGCGGACAGTAGCGCCAGTGCGCCGCCCAAAGCACTGGATTTCAGCGCCGAGGCCTGGAACCCGTGGGCTCCGCAGCCTGACGCCACCATCGACCAGAGCTTGCTCCACAACGCGACCAACCTACCGCTCGCGCCCGTTGCCGCCAGCGTCGCGGTCATGCCGCAGCATGCCGACGAACGGCAGACGCGGGCGGCAAGCGCCGAAGCGGATGCGGCTCCCGAGCGGGAAGCCGCGTTTGCGGCCGGCGCCGAGCCGCTCGGCAAAGCGAGCCAGCAAGCGGCCGAAGCCGCACCTGAAGTCGCCTCCGCGGCGGCGCCGCAACCAGGGCGGCCGCTGGAACATCCCAAGAACGAACCCGCGTTGGAAGAAGAGGCACAAGCGGCCGCCGCCCTGCTGCGCAGCGCCCCGGATCCCGAGCCGCACTTCGGCGCGGCGGCAGCGGCCCCTCCTTTCGCCGTCAATCCGCCCGCGGGAGAAGCCGATCCGTTTCCGGTCGTCCGCGAAACCCGTGCACCCGCGCCGCGCCGCCTCGGCTGGCGCATCGTCGGCGCGCTCGTCGCGTTGCTGCTGTTGCTCGGACTGCTGGCGCAACTCGCGTGGTGGCAACGCGAAACGGTCATGGTAGATTGGCCGGACTCGCAAACGCTCTACGCGCAGGCCTGCGCGCCGCTTGGCTGCACGGTCGCGCCGCCACACGCGATCGACGGCCTGCAGGTCGAGCCGTCCGATCTGCGGCAGATCGACGGCCCGCACAAGCTCGAACTGAAGATGCCGCTGCGCAATCGCTATAACGTGGCGCTCGCCTACCCGGCCATCGAGCTCACGCTGCTCGACGACCAGAACAACGTCGCCGTGCGCCGCGTGCTGTGGCCGCAGGACTACGTGAAGCCCGGCACGCCGATCGCGGCCGGACTACCCGCTCGCACGACCCAAACCATGATCGTGCATCTGGATACCGGCAACACAGTCGCAACGAATTTCCGGGTACAGATTTTTTACCCTTGAATACAAGCAGCAGCATTCTTGCGCGCCTGGTCCGCCGGGCGCATTTACCGTCAATCCCTGACGAATCTTCGGAGCACAACATGAGTCAAGTCACGCTGGGTGGCAACCCGATCGAAGTAGCCGGCACGTTCCCGAGCACAGGCCAGAAGGCGCCCGCCTTCTCGCTGATCGGCAAGGATCTCAAGCCGGTCACGCTCGCCGATTTCGCCGGCAAGCGCAAAGTACTGAACATCGTGCCGAGCCTCGACACGCCGACCTGCGCAACCTCCACGCGCAAGTTCAACGAAGCCGCCGGCAAGCTGTCGAACACGGCCGTGATCGTCGTGTCGGGCGACCTGCCGTTTGCGGCCACGCGCTTCTGCACGACTGAAGGCATCGAAAACGTCCTGACCGCATCGACGTTCCGCGGCCATGAATTCGCGCAAGCCTATGGCGTCGACGTCACGAGCGGCCCGCTGACCGGCCTGACGGCGCGCGCCGTGGTCGTCATCGACGAAAACGACAACGTGGTTCACGCCGAACTCGTCAGCGAAATCAAGAACGAGCCGAACTACGAGGCAGCGCTCGCCGCACTGAAGTAAGCGTCTCGCGCCCGCTGCAGCGCCGCGCCTCGAGCGCGGCGCTTTTGCATCGTGGCCTGCTTTACCTTTGTTAAGTGTTTTACCCAGTTCGACTTCTAGAGGACTACTCGCCTTGGCTACGCTGATTTGCGGTTCGCTCGCCTACGACAACATCATGACCTTTGAGGGCCGCTTTCGGGAGCACATCCTGCCGGAGCAGGTCCATATCCTGAACGTGAGCTTCCTTGTGCCGACGATGCGCCGCGAGTTCGGCGGCTGCGCGGGCAACATGGCTTACTCGCTGCACCTGCTGGGCGGCGACGCGCGCATCATGGGCACGCTCGGCGCCGTCGACGCGCAACTCTATCTCGACCGCTTCGACCAGCTCGGCCTCTCGCGCGAACACGTCCTCGTCCTGCCGGACACGTATTCGGCGCAGGCGATGATCACCACCGATCTCGAAAACAACCAGATCACCGCCTTCCACCCGGGTGCGATGATGCAGGCGCACCTCAACCACGCTGACGAGGCGAAAGACATCACGCTCGCCATCGTGGGACCGGACGGCTACCAAGGCATGATCCAGCACTCCGAACGGTTGGCGGCCGCCGGCGTGCCGTTTATCTTCGATCCGGGCCAAGGCTTGCCGCTGTTCGACGGCGCGGCGCTGCGGCGCACGATTGAACTTGCTACTTACGTGGCTGTCAACGATTACGAAGCCAAACTGGTGAGCGACAAAACGGGTTGGTCGGTCGAAGAGATCGCCAGCCGGGTCGAAGCGCTGATCGTGACGCGCGGCGAGCATGGTTCGCAAATCCACCATGCAAACGGCATCGAAGAGATTCCCGCCGTTAAGGCCAAGCAGGTGCTCGACCCGACCGGTTGCGGCGACGCCTTCCGCGGCGGCCTGCTCTACGGTATCGAGAAGCAGCTTGGCTGGGCCACCACGGGCCGTCTGGCGAGCCTGATGGGCGCGCTCAAGATCGAGCATCAGGGGCCGCAAAACTACGCGCCCACGCGGGCGGAGATCAACGAACGGTTCAAGCAGGCGTTTGGATACGACCTGCCGTAATGCCGAAAAGCTAATTGGGAGTAAGGGAATGAAAACAACAAATCGCCTCGTAGTCGCCACCTTGATCGTCGGTTCGCTAGTTATGTCGGGCTGTGCGTATAACAGCAGTTCGGCCGACGTCTACACGGCGTCGCAGGCGCAGCGCGAAGAAACGGTCCGCATGGGCACCGTCGATAGCGTGCGCGCCGTGAAGATCAGTTCGAACAACGGCCAGCCGAGCGGCCTCGGCGCCATCGGCGGCGGTGCGTTGGGTGCCGTGGCCGGCAGCGCGATCGGCGGCGGCCGCGGCTCGATCGTCACGGGCATCATCGGCGGTATCGCCGGCGCGGTGGCCGGTAATGCAGTCGAGAACGGCGTCGCCATGCGCGACGGTCTCGAGATTACCGTGCGTCTCGATAACGGCGACATCCGCGCCATCACGCAAAGCGCGACCGGCGAGATATTCCAGGCCGGCGACCGGGTGCGGCTGCTCTCCAGCGGCGGCGTGACGCGCGTCACGCACTAGGTTTCCCCTGTACCGCTTGCGCCGCTCGTCGGCGCCGCGGCGACCTCAAACGCATGCGCTTCCCTGCAGATTGCTGCGGTGCATGCGTTTTTTTTCGCCCACAGCAAATGCACATAGGCAACGCACCTGAGCCCACGCAGCAGGCAAAAAAAATCCCGCCGCCGGAAACCCAGCGACGGGACGGTGATTGAGCAGCGTGACTGGCGAGCTACTCAATCATCGGACACATCAAGATGTGCCTAACGACTCGTCAGCCTATTACGGACGGCTGCCGGTCGGGAACGGCCATGCTGCAGCCGGGTTCAACGCGGTCTTCACCGTAGCTGCCGGTGCTGCGCTCGTTGCGGCGGGAGCAGCAGGTGCCGGTGCAGCCTTCTTCGCAACAGCCTTCTTCGGAGCAGCAGCCTTCTTCGCAGGGGCAGCGGGGGCCTTGGCGGCCTTCTTCGCAGGGGCCTTGGCAGCCTTCTTCGCAGCAGGAGCCTTGGCAGCCTTCTTCGCAGGCGCCTTCTTGGCAGCGGCCTTCTTAGCCGGTGCTGCCTTCTTGGCAACCTTCTTCGCTGCAACCTTCTTCACTGCAACTTTCTTGGCTGCGACCTTCTTTGCCGGCGCTGCCTTCTTCGCCGCAACCTTCTTCACTGCGACTTTCTTGGCTGCAACCTTCTTAGCCGGTGCTGCCTTCTTCGCTGCAACCTTCTTCACAGCGACTTTCTTGGCTGCGACCTTCTTCACTGCGACTTTCTTAGCAGCGACTTTCTTTGCCGGTGCTGCTTTCTTCGCTGCAACCTTCTTCACAGCGACTTTCTTAGCGGCGGCTTTCTTTGCAGTTGCCATCATTTTCTCCTTCAGGTTTTCAGATGAGAGTCAGTTCAAACTACACCCTTCGTCAAAACCCGCTTCCCGCGGACGCTTCTCAGGGCGCGCGCTACGAAGCGGGCTATTCATCGGCGTACGCAGTTGCTGCGCGCTTACGCTAATGAATACGGTAAGGCGCGCCGTGCCATTGGGCACCGCGCGCCAAGTCCAGTCGGCGTCGGATTCCGACGCCGGCAATCGTTTGATCGGGCCGCCGGCCTTGGGGCCAGCGGCTTTTTCCGGGGGGAAGTTTGCCCATCCCACTGAAGGGTTCGCAAAGTGCCTGTCATGTTTGTGGGCCGCTAAGGCACCGGGCACGCTTTGCATCAGGCGGTTCTGCTCCTAACCATAATTGCCGCGGCCTCGGCCGGCGGCATCCCCATCAAAGAGTTCGCATTCCAACTGCGTTCAACCGCAGCGCACCCGGGATCACTCCCAGCTCAGCGCACCGCCGGTCTGATATTCAATCACTCGCGTCTCGAAGAAGTTGCGTTCCTTCTTCAGGTCGATCATCTCGCTCATCCACGGGAACGGGTTTTCCTCGTTCGGGTACAGCGGATCGAGGCCGATCTGCTGGCAACGGCGGTTGCAGATGAAGCGCAGATAGCTCTTGAACATCGACGCATTGAGGCCGAGCACCCCGCGCGGCATCGTGTCTTCTGCGTAACGATATTCAAGGTCGACCGCTTGCTTGAAGATTTCGCGGATTTCCGCGCGGAACTCAGCCGTCCACAAGTGCGGATTTTCGAGTTTGATCTGGTTGATCAGGTCGATGCCGAAATTGCAGTGCATCGACTCGTCGCGCAGGATGTACTGGTACTGTTCCGCCGCGCCGGTCATCTTGTTCTGGCGGCCGAGCGCCAGGATTTGGGTAAAGCCGACGTAGAAGAACAGCCCTTCCATCACACAGGCGAACACGATCAGCGAGCGCAGCAGCGTCTGGTCTGCCTCGACGGTCCCGGTCTTGAAGGCCGGATCGGTCAGCACGTGGATGTACGGAATCAGGAATTCGTCTTTCGCGCGGATCGAGGAAACCTCGTGGTACGCGTTGAAGATCTCGCCTTCGTCGAGACCCAGCGATTCGACGATGTACTGGTAGGCGTGCGTGTGGATCGCCTCTTCGAACGCCTGGCGCAGCAGGAACTGGCGGCATTCGGGCGCCGTGATGTGGCGGTAGGTGCCCAGCACGATGTTGTTGGCGGCGAGCGAATCTGCGGTAACGAAGAAACCGAGGTTGCGCTTGACGATGCGGCGCTCGTCTTCGGTCAGGCCGTTCGGGTCTTTCCACAGGGCGATGTCGCGGGACATGTTGATTTCCTGCGGCATCCAGTGGTTCGCGCAACCGGACAGATACTTCTCCCACGCCCACTTGTACTTGAACGGCACGAGCTGATTGACGTCAGTCTGGCCGTTGATGATGCGCTTGTCGGCGACATTCACGCGCGCTTCGGAGACGGCGGCCGGAACGGCAGCGGCGCCTTGAGCGGCAGATTGGGTAGCGGCACGGACAGCGACGGGAGCGACAGCGATGTCGTTCGCGAAGATTTCCTGAGCCGAGGGAGTGTGAAGAGCGGGACGCGTTCCGACTTGCGTACCGACAGCCGATCCCGAGGCGTTGCGCAACTCGTTCAGTTGCGTCGCGCTCGAGGGAGTTACGGCAGTGATCTCGTCATCCCAGTTGAGCATAAATGTCACCATCAATTTAGAACGGTTTGTACCATCTTTTCACGAGCGATAAAAGAGTTCGCTGATGAAAAATCCTGTTTTCGATTCGCGTTGCGACCTTCATACAACACTTTGGTCAACAGACTGTCTCTGACGCCTCATGTGAAGCGATCAAAACGTGTGTTGCGTGGCTTCTGTGCGTCGCCCTGGCTGTTGCTGTTTCGTCGGCACGAGCAAGGCGACGTTCAATGTGCCGCAAGATCTGGCGAGCTTGAGTGGCTCGCATGCTGAGCGCTTCATGTCGAGCGCTTCGTGTTGCCTGTTACTGCTTTGCTGCTGCTTTGCTACAGCTTCGCTGCGTTTGCTGGTCAAGCGGTGCGGCTGCGTTCCGCGCCGCCACTCCGCTCACCTGCCTGCTCTACATCTTCTTCTCTCGTCCCGCTCTGCCTTGCTTCGTTCGGGTAACTACCCACCGCAAACCAGGCAGAAGCTCGCGAAGGACGAGTGCCCGGTCGATGCCTGACGAATGCCAGGCATCGACGCGTGCGTGTTACTGACAAGCCTCGCACTCTTCGAAACCCGGATCGCCCGGACGCATCATGCACACCGGACCGTCGGCTTCGGGAGCCGCTTCGACCGCGACCGCCGGCGCCGCTGCTGCCGCTTGCAGACCGCCCGACGCTGCGCCGCCGGCCACGCCGAAGCCGCCTGCCGCGCCGCCGCCGATGCCACCCGCGCCACCCGCACCTTCACCGCCGCCCGAGGACACCGCATTCAGCGCGCCGTGCGCTACCGTCGATTTCTCGACGTGGGTCGCCGCCATCGTGCGGAGGTAGTAGGTGGTCTTCAGACCGCGTAGCCATGCGAGCTTGTAGACCTCGTCGAGCTTCTTGCCCGATGCGCCGCCCATATAGATGTTCAGCGACTGCGCCTGGTCGATCCACTTCTGACGACGCGAGGCCGCTTCGACCAGCCACTTCGGATCGACTTCGAACGCCGTGGCGTAGATCGCGCGCAGGTCGGCCGGGATGCGGTCGATGCGCGAAAGCGTGCCGTCGAAGTACTTCAGGTCGGCGACCATCACTTCGTCCCACAGGCCGCGCGCCTTCAGGTCGCGCACCAGGTAGTCGTTGACCACCGTGAATTCGCCCGACAGGTTCGACTTCACATAGAGGTTCTGGAAGGTCGGTTCGATGCAAGCCGACACGCCGATGATGTTGGAGATCGTCGCCGTCGGCGCGATCGCCACGCAGTTGGAGTTGCGCATGCCGTAGGTGGCGATGCGCGAACGCAGCTCCGTCCAGTCGATCGACTCGCTCGCATCCACTTCCACATAGCCGCCGCGCGCTTCGGCGAGCAGCTTCAGCGTGTCCTGCGGGAGGATGCCGCGATCCCACAGCGAGCCGCGGTAGCTCGAGTAACGGCCGCGCTCTTGCGCCAGCTCGGTGGACGCGTAGTAAGCGTAGTAGCAGACCGCTTCCATCGACGTATCCGCGAACTTGACCGCCTCTTCCGACGCGTACGGCGTGCGCAGCAGATGCAGGCAGTCCTGGAAGCCCATGATGCCCAGACCGACCGGGCGGTGCTTCAGGTTCGAGTTACGCGCCTTGGCGACCGCGTAGTAGTTGATGTCGATCACGTTGTCGAGCATGCGCATGGCCACGCTGACGGTGCGCTTCAGCTTGTCGTGGTCGAGCACCAGCGTGCCGTCGGCCTGCTCCTTCAGATGGGCGACCAGGTTCACCGAGCCGAGGTTGCAGACGGCGATTTCGCTGTCGCTCGTGTTCAGCGTGATTTCCGTGCACAGGTTCGACGAGTGAACGACACCCACGTGCTGCTGCGGCGAACGGATGTTGCACGGATCCTTGAACGTGATCCAGGGATGGCCGGTTTCGAACAGCATGCCCAGCATCTTGCGCCACAGTTGCGCCGCCGGGATCTTCTTGAACAGCTTGATCTCGCCGCGCGCGACCTTGTCTTCGTAAGCTGTGTAAGCTGCTTCGAACTCGGCGCCGAACTTGTCGTGCAGATCCGGGCAAGTGGACGGCGAGAACAGCGTCCAGTCGCCGCCTTCGTGCACGCGCTTCATGAACAGGTCGGGAATCCAGTTCGCCGTGTTCATGTCGTGGGTACGGCGACGGTCGTCACCGGTGTTCTTGCGCAGCTCGAGGAATTCTTCGATGTCCAGGTGCCACGATTCCAGGTACGCGCACACCGCGCCCTTGCGCTTGCCGCCCTGGTTCACGGCCACGGCCGTGTCGTTGACCACCTTCAGGAACGGCACGACGCCTTGCGACTTGCCGTTGGTGCCCTTGATGTGCGAACCGAGCGCACGCACGCGCGTCCAGTCGTTGCCCAGACCGCCGGCGAACTTCGACAGCAGCGCGTTTTCCTTCAGCGCTTCGTAGATGCCGTCGAGGTCGTCGTCCACCGTCGTCAGATAGCACGACGACAGTTGCGAGCGGCGCGTGCCCGAGTTGAACAGCGTCGGCGTGGACGACATGAAGTCGAAGCTCGACAGCACGTTGTAGAACTCGATCGCACGCGCTTCGCGGTCGATCTCGTTCAGCGCCAGGCCCATTGCCACACGCATAAAGAATGCCTGCGGCATTTCGATGCGCACGCCGTCGCTATGCAGGAAGTAGCGGTCATACAGCGTCTGCAGGCCGAGGTAGCCGAACTGCAGATCGCGCCCGGCGTCGAGCGCGGCGCCAAGGCGCTTCAGGTCGTACTGTTGCAGCTTCTCGTCGAGCAGCTCGGCTTGCACGCCGCGCTTGATGAAGGTCGGGAAGTACTCGGCGTAGCGCGTGCTCATCTCAGCCTGCGTGACTTCCTCTTCGAGGATCTCGCGGCGGATCGTGTGCAGCAGGATGCGTGCGGTGACCTGGCTGTACGCCGGGTCTTTTTCGATCATCGTGCGCGCGGCGAGGATGGCCGAGTCGTAGACCTGGCTCATCGGCACGCCGTCGTACAGGTTCTTGACCGTTTCCGCGACGATCGGCTCGGCGCTCACGGCGTCGCCCAGGTTGGCGCAGGCCGACTCGATGATGCCGCGCAGCGCCGCCATATCCAGCGGGCGCACGACGCCGCCGTCCGTCACCGTCAGACCCGGCGCGCCGGCCGGCGCGTCAGCCGCGTCATGGCCGCGCTCCTGAGTGCGCTTCTCGCGATACAGCACGTACGCACGAGCGACGTTGTGCTCGCCGCCGCGCATCAGCGCGAGTTCGACCTGATCCTGGATGTCTTCAATATGGAAGGTGCCGCCGTTCGGACGGCTGCGCAGCAGCGCGCGCACCACGCTTTGCGTGAGCTGCTCGACCAGTTCGCGCACGCGTGCCGACGCCGCGCCTTGACCACCGTTGACGGCCAGAAAGGCCTTCGTCACGGCAATGGCGATCTTCGACGGCTCGAACGACACCACGCTGCCGTTGCGGCGGATCACCTTATAGTCGGCGAAGGTCGACTGCGGCGCGAGCGCCTGTGCGCCCGGCGCCTGGCCGCCGAAGTTCTGGCCAGTGGATGCGCCCTCGTAGCGGGTCGACGCGTTATCGGTGGTTTGCATGTGCAAAGCTCCTGGTCCTGGAAGTGTGCGAAGAGAATTCGCGGATTAATACGAACGCTGCGCCGCCGCGAGCGCAAGCGATGGGGTGCAGGAAAAAGGCCGGCTGAGCCGGGTGGCGGGATGCGGCAGCAATGAAGCCTGGTTCGAATCGTTGGTGGTCTTCATTGTCAGTGTCGCGATCACTTGCTAAGCCTCTTTCCTGAATACTGCTGGATGCTGCCGGCTCTCGACCGGCTGCGCCGCAGGAATGTTTTTTCTCGCCGCCTGGAATGCTTGCGGCGCCATGCCCGATGAGCGAAGCGCCGCCTGACAACACAACATATAGTGTTAAATCGAATCTACGGCACCAAGTATAGTGGAGATTCTGGACGGTGCAAATTGATTTATTTGGCCTTGCGGGGTTGACTTTTCACATCACGCCGCATGACGGCGCTGCCCGGAGAACAAGGCTGTGCCTTGCTCTGCGCATATTTCGTGAAAGTAGGCGAGGTGCCGGGCGGGGCCGCTACGGCGTTTTTCTGGAAAACTTGAGATAGGGGAAATACTGATCGGCGAGCGCGCTGTCGCGCTGCAGGCGCGGCCACTCGAAATGCGGCCCGGGATCGGTCTTGCGACCCGGCGCGATGTCCGAGTGACCAGCGAGCGCCTCGACCGGATAGCGCGCCGCCAGCGTCTTCACCAACGCGCCGAGCGTCTCGTATTGCGCCGCTTCGAACGCGGTTGCGTCGCTGCCTTCCAGTTCGATGCCGATAGAGAAATCGTTGCAACGCTCGCGGCCGAAAAAATTCGACGCGCCGGCATGCCACGCGCGCTGCTCACACGAGACAAATTGTTCGAGCGCGCCGTCGCGGTGGATCACGAAATGCGCCGACACGCGCACGCCGCGCAGATGGGTGTCGTAGTACGGGTGCGCATCGCAATCGAGGCGGTTCTGAAACAGCTCGGCAATCGCGGGGCCGCCGAACTCGCCGGGCGGCAGACTGATGTTATGCACCACGATCAGGCTCGGCACCGCGCCTTCGGGACGCGCCTCGAAGTTCGGCGACGGCAGCTTGCGCGCAGCCGTCACCCAACCCTCGGCGTCGACGGTGAAGCCAACGGTCATCGGGCGTTGCGGCCCGTCGGCCGCGCAGCGTGACGTTGCGCGTGAGCCGCGCAGCAGAACGGCTCGCCGGCGACGACCACCGAATCGCTCGCCGGCGCGTGCACGCCGCACTCGACGCAACGGATCATCGGCTCCGGGAGTTGCGGCCCGTTCGCCGCGCGCGCTTGCGCGCCGGCGCCATGACCTGCGGCCGCGCCGTTGCCGGCGGTACGACCGCTGCCGGGGCCACCGGGAGCGCCGGTACGCTGCGCGTTTTGCGCGTCGGCACGACGCAGCGCCTTCACCAGCCATTGGCCGATGACGAACATCAGGATCAGCAGAAAAATTTGTCGCATGGAACGATCACACCACAGGACGGTGCAACAGCACCTCGAATACGAAACGGCTGCCGACGTACGCGAGCAGCAGCGCCACGAACGACGCCAGCACCCAGCGCAACGCCGCGCGGCCGCGCCAGCCCGAAACCTTGCGGGCCGTCAGGAGCGCCCCGAACATCAGCCACGAGAGAATCGCGAACACGGTCTTGTGATCGAGCTGCAGCGCGCGATCAATCAGTTGTTCGCTGAACAGGATCCCCGACAGCAAGGTCAGCGTGAGCAACACGAAACCCGCGCTGATAAGACGGAACAGCAGCTTCTCCAGCGTGAGCAGCGGCGGCAGCGTGTCGAGCCAGCTCGACAGCCAGCCGTTGCCGGCCGCGGCGCCCTGGCGCTGCAGCACGCCGCCGCGCATCGCATGCAAACGGCGCTCCACCAGCAGCATCAGCACCGCATGGAGCGCCGCGATCGCAAACAGGCCGTAGGCGATGTTGGCGATCAGGAAGTGCAGCTTGAACATCGGAGCGGCCGCATATGACAGCACGCGGACACCGCCGAAGCCGAGCGGCAGCAGCGAGGCCACGCAGGCGAGCGGCAACACCAGCAGGCGCAGGCCGTCGAGCGGGAAGAAAAAGCTCTCGATCCAGTAAATGCCGGCGCCAAGCCAGAACATCGCGGAGAGCGCGAACGCGAAACCGAACACCATGGCGTTCTGCGGGAAGATCGTGGTATGCAGCAGCGCGCCGTGTGCGAGCAGCGCGACGAACAGCAGCAGGCGGCCCGGCGTGCCGAAGGCGGCAACGGCCGGAGCGCCGGATGCAGCCGGCAGGGCCGGCACGCTCTCGAGCACCGGCGCCAAGGCCGTGTGCCGGTGCGAACGCCAGCCCGCGACGGCGAGACCGCCGTACAGGAGCGCAGTGAGGGCATACAGTACAATATCCATATTCGAAGTTTACACTAGGCCCCTGCTCCGCGACGTAACCCGCTTCGCGCTCCGCTCCGGCCGCACTGTTCATCGCTCCCCATGCTCGACAATCTGACTCAACGGATGGCGCGCGTCGTCAAGACGCTGCGCGGCGAAGCCCGGCTCACCGAGGCGAACACCCAGGAGATGCTGCGCGAGGTGCGCCTCGCCCTGCTCGAGGCCGACGTAGCGCTGCCCGTCGTGCGCGAATTCATCGCCAAGGTGAAAGAGAAGGCGCTCGGCGAGGAAGTCATCAGCAGCCTCTCGCCTGGCCAGGCGCTGGTCGGCGTGGTGCAGCGCGAGCTGACTGCGATCATCGGCGGCGACTACGAAGGCAAGGCGGTCGAACTCAATCTCGCCGTCACGCCGCCCGCCGTCATCCTGATGGCCGGCCTGCAAGGCGCCGGTAAAACCACCACGGTCGGCAAGCTCGCCAAGCTCTTGCGCGAGAAGTACAAGAAGAAGGTCCTCACCGTCTCTTGCGACGTCTATCGCCCCGCCGCTATCGCGCAATTGAAGACGGTGACCGAGCAGGTCGGCGCCGACTTCTTCCCGTCGGAACCCGATCAGAAACCGGTGGATATCGCCCGCGCGGCGGTCGACTGGGCCAAGCGCCACTATCACGACGTGCTGCTGGTCGACACGGCCGGCCGTCTCGGTATCGACGAAGCGATGATGCAGGAAATCGCCGCGTTGCACAGCGCCTTGAAACCGGCCGAAACATTGTTCGTGGTCGACGCGATGCTCGGCCAGGACGCGGTCAACACAGCCAAGGCGTTTAGCGACGCGCTGCCGCTCACCGGCGTCGTGCTGACCAAGCTCGACGGCGACTCGCGCGGTGGCGCCGCGCTGTCGGTGCGCCATGTCACGGGCAAGCCGATCAAGTTCGTCGGCGTCGCCGAAAAGCTCGACGGCCTGGAGATTTTCTATCCGGACCGGATGGCGAACCGGATTCTGGGCATGGGCGACATTCTCGCCCTCGTCGAGGAAGCGCAGCGCGGCGTCGACGTACAAGCCGCACAGAAGCTCGCCGACAAGGTCAAGAAAGGCGGCGACTTCGACCTCAACGATTTCCGCGCGCAGTTGACCCAGATGAAGAGCATGGGTGGCCTGTCGTCGCTGATGGACAAGCTGCCCGCGCAGTTCCAGCAGGCCGCGGCGGGCGCCAACATGGGCATGGCCGAGTCGCAGATGCGCCGCATGGAAGGCATCATCAATTCGATGACCCCCGCCGAGCGCGCCAAGCCCGAGCTGATCAAGGCCACCCGCAAGCGCCGCATCGCAGCCGGCGCGGGTGTGCAGGTGCAGGAGGTCAACCGGATGCTGAATCAGTACGAGCAGATGCGCACGATGATGAAGAAGCTGAAGGGCGGCAACCTGCAGAAGATGATGCGCGGCATGAAAGGCATGCTGCCCGGCATGCGCTAGATGATCCGGATCTGCCGGGTCATCTCTTACGCTTACGCCCAAGGCGCGCGTTTCGGGACGCGCGGGTATATGCTGTAGCGCGCGCCGTCGTTCTTTCTCACACTAATGTATACAGCTACCGCCCGCCAGACGTCATGAATCGCGAAGAAGCTCTCCACATATTCCGCCACTCCGAAGAAATCGTGTCGGCCCACGACGTCAACGCGTCGATCAGCGGAATGGCCGCGGCCATCGCTGCCGAAATGAGCGAGGAGTTCCCGCTCGTGCTGTCGGTAATGGGCGGCGCGGCCGTGTTCACCGGCATGCTGTTGCCGCACCTCGATTTCCCGCTCGAATTCGACTACATCCACCTGACCCGCTACCGCAACACCACCAAGGGCGGCAGCGAGATGCAGTGGCGCGTGGCGCCGGCCGAATCGGTGAAGGATCGCGTCGTGCTGGTGCTCGACGACATCCTCGACGAAGGCGAAACCATGGCCGCGATCCGCGACCGTATCCTCGAGATGGGCGCGAAGCGCTTCATGAGCGCGGTGCTGTGCGAGAAGATCATTCCGAAGGCCAAGCCGCTGCGCCCGGACTTCTGCGGCTTCGAAGTGCCGGATCGCTACGTGTTCGGTTGCGGGATGGATGCGAAGGGATACTGGCGCAACCTGCCCACGATTCGCGCGTTGACCGACGGGGCTTGAGCGACGGCACTTACTGCGCTTCGAGGCGTTAAAAAAGCGGCCCATGGGCCGCTTTTTGTTTGCCGCAGCGGCGACGCACTTGCGCTGCGGCGGTGGTAAGTCGCTGCGCACGACTCACAGTTGGTGCACGAACGAGCGGATCCCGCCCAGGATCATCTCCACGGAGATCGCCACCAGCACCAACCCCATCAGCCGCTCGAACGCCATCATCGTGCGCTCGCCGAGCCACTTCTGGATGCGCTCCGCCAGCATCAGGACAATCGCGCAGACCAGCATCGTCACCGTCAGCGCGCCCATCCATTCCAGCGTCTTCCCGGGCGCCTGCGAGGTCAGCAGCATGACCGTCGCCAGCGCCGACGGACCAGCCAGCGCGGGAATCGCGAGCGGTACGATCAGCGGCTCGCCGCCGCGCGTGTCGTTGCCGAACGGGCCGTCCGGATGCGGGAAGACCATGCGGATCGCGATCAGAAACAGCACGATCCCGCCGCCGATCCGCAATGACTGGTCGGTGAGATTCATCATCCGCAGAAAGCGGTCGCCGATCACCATGAACACCAGCAGGATCACGAAGGCGATCGCCACCTCACGGAGGATGACGACCGCGCGCCGCTCCGGCGCCACCCCGCGCAGGCAACTGATGAAGAGCGGGATGTTGCCGAGCGGGTCGGTGATCAGAAGGAGCAGGACGGTCGCAGACAGGAAGTTGTACTCCACCGTCCGCTCCGTTTAGTGCGCCAGTGCTGCGCGAACCTTCTCCGTCACCACAAGCGCGGCGCCTTCGACCGGCAGCAGGGTCGCTTCGGTATCGCGGCGGCCCTGATACTCGATCTTGCCTTCCTTCAAGCCGCGATCGCCGATCACCAGACGGTGCGGCACGCCGATCAGCTCCCAGTCGGCGAACATCACGCCCGGGCGCTCGCCGCGATCGTCGAGGATCACGTCGACGCCCGCCGCGACCAGTTCCGCGTACAGCTTGTCGGCCTGTTCGCGCACGGCTTCGCTGCGGTCGTAGCCCATCGGGCACAACACCACTTCGAACGGAGCGATCGCTTCCGGCCAGATGATGCCCTTGTCATCGAAGTTCTGTTCGATCGCCGCGCCGAGAATACGCGTCACGCCGATACCGTAGCAGCCCATTTCCATCGGCTGCGGCTTGCCCGTCTCGTCCAGATACGTGGCGTTCATGGCTTCCGAATACTTCTTGCCGAGCTGGAACACGTGGCCCACTTCGATACCGCGGCAGATGTCGAGCACGCCCTTGCCGTCCGGCGACGGATCGCCCTTCTTGACGTTGCGGATGTCCGCGACGACCGGCTCCGGCAAATCGCGGCCCCAGTTGACGCCGGTGATGTGGTAATCCACCTCGTTCGCGCCGACCACGAAGTCGCTCATGTTCGCGACCGTGCGGTCTGCGACCACCTTGACCGGCTTCTTCGTGTTGATCGGGCCGAGATATCCCGGCGGCGTACCGAAGGTCTCGACGATCTCAGCTTCCGTCGCCATGCGGAACTCGGCGAGACCCGGCAGCTTGCCCGCCTTGATCTCGTTCAGGTCATGGTCGCCGCGCAGCATCAGCAACCAGATGGTCGGCTCGGCGCCTTCGTTTTCCGTGGCGAGCACGATCGACTTGATGGTGCGCTCGAGCGGGATGTTCAGCAGCTCAGCCACCGCCTCGCACTTGGCCTTGCCCGGCGTCGCCGTTTTTTGCATCGGCTCGGCCGCGGCCGCGCGCCCGGCGCTCAGCGGCAACGCTTCGGCCGCTTCGACATTGGCCGCGAAATCCGAAGTCGGGCAATAGGCGATCGCGTCTTCACCGGTGTCGGCGATCACGTGGAACTCATGCGAACCGCTGCCGCCGATCGAGCCGTTGTCCGCCGCCACTGCACGGAAGTCGAGACCGAGGCGCGTGAAGATCCGCACGTAGGCGTCGTACATCTTGCGATACGACTCCTTCAGGCCGTCCTGATCCTTGTCAAACGAGTACGCGTCTTTCATGATGAACTCGCGGCCGCGCATCACGCCGAAACGCGGACGGATCTCGTCGCGGAACTTCGTCTGGATCTGATAGAAGTTCACCGGCATCTGCCGGTAGCTCTTGATCTGGTTGCGGGCGATGTCCGTCACCACTTCTTCGTGCGTCGGTCCGATCACGAAATCAGTCTGCTTGCGGTCCTTGAAGCGCAGCAGTTCCGGCCCGTATTTCTCCCAGCGGCCCGACTCCTGCCATAACTCGGCAGGCTGCACCGCCGGCATCAGCAGTTCGATGCCGCCTGCCCGGTTCATTTCCTCACGCACGATGGCTTCCACCTTGCGGATCGAGCGCAGACCGACCGGCAGGTAGTTATAGATACCGCCGGCCACGCGGCGGATCATGCCGGCGCGCACCATGAGCTTGTGACTGACGATTTCGGCGTCGGCAGGGGCTTCCTTCAGGGTGCCGATAAAGAAACGGGTGGCTTTCATTCAGAATTTTCCAAAAGCGGCGGCGCCGGAGCGACCGCCCGAAAGGTGAAAACGGTGGGGAATTCGACAAAGGCGCGACAAAGACGTCACGAACGCGCGGCAAACCTGCGGAAAAACCCTTAGGCTGAAGCCGTCGCCATACCTGCCACGGCGATGCCGCTACGCCGGATGGCCGACAGGCTACCGCAAACGCGCGCCCTTTGCGGCAAATCGTTCCAATCCGGTGCGATTCGGTGCGTCAGGCCCGTTATCTGTTTATAATCAAAGCAATTTTAAAGGATTCGAAGGTGGTTGTATGCTGGATCGTGAAGGCTTTCGCCCGAACGTCGGCATCATCCTCTTGAACGCGCACAACGAGGTGTTTTGGGGCAAACGGCTCCGTGAACATTCCTGGCAGTTTCCGCAAGGGGGCATCAAGTATGGTGAGACCCCCGTGCAAGCGATGTATCGGGAGTTACACGAAGAAACCGGCTTGCTTCCGGAGCACGTCAAGATCATCGGTCGCACGCGCGACTGGTTGCGCTATGAGGTGCCGGACAAGTTCATCAAGCGTGAAGTACGCGGTCACTACCGCGGCCAGAAACAGATCTGGTTCCTGCTTCGGATGGTTGGGCGCGACTGCGATATTTGCCTGCGCGCCTGCGATCATCCGGAGTTCGATGCATGGCGCTGGAACGAGTACTGGGTGCCGCTCGATTGTGTGATCGAGTTCAAGCGGGATGTGTATCAGTTGGCGTTGACGGAGTTGTCCCGTTTTCTGCGCCGTGCTGCGCCGCGTACGGAAAAACCCGGTGGCCATCACGGGCCTCGCTATCCCCGGATAGCGTCGACCGTGACGGAATTGCAGGAGGTGTCTGCCACGACCGTCACGGTCGAGACTACGATTCGCACGACGATCGAGTCCGACTGCGGGGCCGTCGACAACGCCCTGACCCAGCCGGGTCTGCGCGATTAAACCCGGTGCGGCTTTCAATGCCGCATCTGCCGGAGCGGCTCATGAGGAGCCGCTCCGGCGTTTCGAGGAAATCATATTGAAAGCACTTGCTCTCGTCGTGGCGTGCGCCGCCACCGGCGCCCTGCTGGCTGGTTGTTCGGGCACACCCAAACCTTCCAACAAGGATGACAGCGCGTTTACGTATCTGTTAGACCGCAAACCCAACTGGACGGAAAACAAGGTCGACACGCTGCCCTCGCTGCCGTTGGCCGGCAATCTGATCCCGTTCGATGTCTCGGGCAACACCCCGCTCACGTTCGCAGTCGACGGCAAGTCGCTGAGCGTCGGCGACGACGGCGTGGTGCGCTATACGGTGGTCGTGACGAGCCCGAGCGGCGCGCACAACGTGAACTACGAAGGGATCCGCTGCGATACGTACGAGTGGCGCCAGTACGCGGCCCTCAACGCAGATCACGACGGCTGGGACGACACGGTCGCCACGCCGTTCGCACGGATCGAGAACGGCACACTGAACGCGTACCAGGCATCTCTCTATCAGGACTACTTTTGCGCGAACAAGATTCCGACTGGCACCGCCAAGCAGATCCTGGAGAACTTGCGTTATAAAAAGACTGCCACCTCGCTGATTCGGTGAGCGGGCCTCGCAGACTCGCTGGATATTCTTTCAGCGAGTTTTCTTTGAGTCATTGAGTCTTGCCGCCCGGCGCGTGCCGTTCGGTCGGCGTCAGGTTTAAAAAAAGCCGTTCCAACCTGGGTTGGAACGGCTTTTTTGTCAGTGTCTTTTGCGTTCGTCTTTTGCGTTCGTCTTTTGCGCCCGCGCAGAGCACCCGCCTCAGACCAACACGAGGTTGTCCCGGTGGATCAACTCCGGCTCCAGCATGTAGCCGAGCACGCCTTCAATCTCACCGCTCGGGCGGCGCTGAATCAGCTTGGCTTCGGCGCTGCTGTAGTTCGTCAGGCCGCGCGCGACTTCGCGCCCTGCCGCGCTCAGGCAGGCAATCACCTCACCACGCGCAAACGCACCCTGCACGCCGATCACACCGATCGGCAAAAGGCTCTTGCCGCCTTCTGTCAGCTTCTCGACCGCACCATCGTCGATCACCACGTGGCCGCGCACTTGCAGGTGGTCGGCCATCCACTGCTTGCGCGCCGCCATCCGCGCAGTGCGAGCGATCAATTGCGTGCCGATCGCCTCGCCCGTGGCCAGACGCGCCAGCACGTCGGACTCGCGGCCGCTCGCGATCACGGTGTTGGCGCCGCTATGTGCTGCGCGTTTGGCCGCGAGAATCTTGGTCAGCATGCCGCCGCGACCGAGGCTCGAACCCGCGCCACCGGCCATCGCCTCGAGTTCCGGCGCGCCGGCGTCGGCCTGCTGGACTAGCGTGGCCGATGGGTCCTTGCGCGGATCCGCAGTGAAGAGACCTTGCTGATCGGTAAGGATAATCAGCGCATCGCCTTCGATGAGATTGGCTACTAGCGCGCCCAGTGTGTCGTTATCGCCGAACTTGATTTCGTCCGTGACGACCGTGTCGTTCTCGTTGATGATCGGCACCACACCCAGACGCAGCAACGTCAGCAAGGTGGAGCGGGCGTTCAGGTAACGTTCGCGATCGGCCAGGTCGGCATGGGTCAGCAGGATCTGCGCGGTGCGAATCGAATGCTCGGCAAAGCGGCTCTCATACACCTGCGCGAGCCCCATCTGCCCGACCGCAGCCGCGGCCTGCAACTCGTCGATTTCGCGTGGACGTTTGGTCCAGCCAAGCCGCTGCATGCCTTCGGCAATCGCCCCTGAACTCACCAGCACGACCTCTTTGCCCTGCGCGCGCAACGCGGCGATCTGCGCCGCCCAGCGGCCGATCGCGGCATGATCGAGGCCCCGCCCGTCGTTGGTGACGAGGCTCGACCCGACTTTCACTACCAATCGCCTGGAGTCTGCGATGACGGAACGCATTGTGCGCGGTCTCCCAAGATAATCCGTGATGCCGGCCGGCGGCCCGATGCGGACGCGCCGGCGCTCAAGCCATGCCAGTTATTCCTGCGGCCGGACCGGCTCGCCCTGCTCGCCCGAACCGCTCGAAGCTGCCCCTTGCTGCTTCTCACGGAAGCGCACGTCCGCGGCCAGATCTTCGGCCTCGGCCTGGCGCTGCGCGTCCGAGTGGGCGGCGATATGGTCGTACACCGCGTAGACCAGTGCTTCGCAACCTTGACCCGTCAGGGCCGAGATTTCGAACACCGGGCCGTCCCAGCCGAAGCCCTCGAGGAACGCCGCGACACGCGCTTCACGCTCGTCTTCGGGGACCATGTCGAGCTTGTTCAGGACCAGCCAGCGGGTTTTCTCGAACAGCAGCTCGTCGTACTTGCGCAGCTCGTTGACGATCGCCCTCGCTTCGGCCACCGGATCGACCGCCTCGTCAAACGGCGCGATATCGACGATGTGCAGCAACAGGCCCGTACGCTGCAAATGGCGCAGGAACTGGTGCCCGAGGCCCGCGCCTTCTGCGGCGCCTTCGATCAGGCCAGGAATGTCGGCGATCACGAAGCTGCGGCTCGGGCCCACGCGCACCACACCCAGATTGGGCGCGAGTGTGGTGAACGGGTAGTCGGCAATCTTCGGCTTCGCGTTCGAAACCGAGGAAATGAAGGTGGACTTGCCCGCGTTCGGCATGCCGAGCAGTCCGACATCGGCCAGCACCTTCAGTTCGAGACGCACCATGCGGCGCTCGCCTGGCTTGCCGTCGGTCTTCTGACGCGGCGCGCGGTTCGTACTGGACTTGAAATGCAGATTACCAAGACCGCCCGCGCCGCCCTGGGCGATCTGGACGCTCTGGTTGTGCTCGGTCAGATCGGCGATCAACTCGCCGGTTTCCATGTCCGAAATGATCGTGCCGACCGGCATGCGCAGCGTCACGTCATCGCCGCCCTTGCCGTAGCAATCCGCGCCGCGGCCGTTTTCGCCGTTGCGCGCCATATGCTTCTTCGCGTAGCGGTAGTCAATCAGCGTGTTGATGTTGCGGTCCGCCACAGCGTAGACGCTACCGCCGCGGCCGCCATCGCCACCATCCGGACCCCCGAACGGGACGAATTTCTCGCGGCGCATCGACGCGCTGCCATCCCCTCCGTCGCCGGCGATGACTTCAATCCTCGCTTCGTCAATGAACTTCATGCGTAACTCCGTCCCGTGTTTTATCGCTATTTTGCCGTGCCCGCTGTGCGTTGGCCAATCGACCGATCGGCTATCCGCGCGGGCTCACGGCAACAATTTCAGCCATGAATCTGCAATGAAAAAGGCCCCGCCAACTTCGCGGGGCCTTTGTTCCGGTCCTGAAGCCCGTGCCTGGATAGACTCAGACTGCTGCCGGGACAACGTTGACCATGTGCTTCTTTGCTGCGCCCTTGGTCGAGAACTGGACGTGGCCGTCCGTCAGCGCGAACAAGGTGTGATCCTTGCCGATGCCGACGTTCTCACCCGGGTGCATACGCGTGCCGCGTTGACGCACGATGATGCCGCCAGCGTTGATGGCTTGACCGCCGTAAACCTTCACGCCGAGACGCTTCGACTCGGAGTCGCGGCCGTTACGTGACGATCCGCCTGCCTTTTTGTGTGCCATTTGATAGCTCCTTAACCGGTGCGCTTACGCGTTGATCGCGTCAATGCGCAGTTCGGTGTAGTTCTGGCGGTGGCCGCCATGCTTCTGGTAGTGCTTCCGGCGACGCATCTTGAAGATAGTCACTTTTGCGTGACGACCTTGCGACACGACGGTAGCCTTGACGGAAGCCCCACTGACCAGCGGCGTACCGAACTTAATCGATTCGCCTTCGCCCACTGCGAGAACCTGGTCGAGCGTGATTTCAGCGTCAATGTCTGCCGGTATCTGTTCTACTTTAAGTTTTTCGCCGACGGCAACTTTATACTGCTTGCCACCGGTTTTTATGACCGCGTACATTGAGAACCTCACTCTGTGTTCATTTTCCCCACGCACCACGCGCGGAAACCCGTGATTATACATAGAGTTAGCTGCGCGGTCAAAACTCATTGACAGGCGCGGCGAGTCCTCGTAGAGCCCCGCCAGACGGGCGGCCGCGCCTCGATCCCGCAGCCTGCGGCCCGGAACTGTCGCGATTCGCCTTATAATTCGCGGCACTACCCAATTCAGCCATCATGTCGTCGACTGCCACCCCCTCTCCCAACGCCGCCAGCCTGCTCGCTCCAATTGCCGAAGACATGGAGCAGGTGAATCGCGTCATCCGGCACCGCCTGGCGTCCGAGGTGATGCTGATCAACCAGATTTCCGAGTACATCATCAGCGCCGGCGGCAAACGCCTGCGTCCCGCGCTGCTGTTGCTGGTGGCCGGTGCGCTGGGCGAAACCACCGGGCACCGGCACGAACTGGCTGCCGTGGTCGAATTCATCCACACGGCCACCCTCCTGCACGACGACGTGGTCGACGAATCCGACCTGCGGCGCGGCCGGCAGACCGCGAACGCCCTGTTCGGCAACGCGGCGAGCGTGCTGGTGGGCGATTTCCTGTACTCGCGCTCGTTCCAGATGATGGTCGGGGTCGGCAAGATGCGGGTGATGGAAATTCTGTCCGAAGCGACCAACATCATCTCCGAGGGCGAAGTCCTGCAGTTGCTGAACATGCATGACGCCGACGTGGACGAAGCCCGCTACATGCAGGTGATCCGCTACAAGACGGCCAAGCTGTTCGAGGCGGCAGCCCAGCTCGGCGCGGTGCTGGCGGGGGTCGACGCGACCACCGAAGCCGCTGCGGCGGAATTCGGCCGGCGCATCGGCACGGCCTTCCAGATCATGGACGACTGGCTCGACTACACCGGCACGGCGGAATCCATGGGCAAGAACGCCGGCGACGACCTGCGTGAAGGCAAGCCCACGCTGCCGCTTATCTATCTGATCGAACGCGGCACGCCGGAGCAGTCGGCGCTCGCCCGCGAGGCCATCGAGCAAGGCGGCACGGACCGTTTCGAAACGATTTTCGAGGCGATCACCCGCTCCGGCGCGCTGGATCACACGCTGGAGTGCGCGAAACAGGAAGCGCAGGCAGCGGCCGCTGCAATTTCTTCGTTTCCTGATTCCATTTTCAAAGATAGCCTGCTAGAATTATGTTCTTACTCGACGGCGAGACAGTCTTGAACGGGACTGAAACGCCGGATTAGTCTGAATCGAGTCACTGCAGTACAAATCGGGGTGTAGCTTAGCCTGGTAGAGCGCTACGTTCGGGACGTAGAGGCCGGAGGTTCGAATCCTCTCACCCCGACCAGATTTTGAAAAACCGCGCAGCGTTGTGCGGTTTTTTTTCGCCCGTCGTTTTTGTACTCGTTGTCCGGTTGCGTTATCCCGTTTTGGCCGTCCCGCTGTTTTTCTGAGTCGCCCCAGTTCGCAGCACTGACGCACCGATGTACCGTGAACCGGAACCGCCCTAAGCCTTTTGGCCAGGCGGGCGCTCGCGGCCCCCTCTGCTATATTCTCCCCATCCGGCCCCTACCAGTTCGCGACACGTGGAACAACTACCCTTATGGGCGCAGATAGGCGCCGTCTTCCTGCTGCTTATCTGCTCCAGTTTCTTTTCTATTTCCGAAACGGCGATGATGGCGCTCAACCGCCACCGCCTGAAGCATCTCTCCAACCAGGGCGCACTCGGCGCCAAGACCACGCAAGGACTGCTCGCGCGCACCGACGAGTTGCTGAGCGTGATCCTGATCGGCAACAACCTGTTCAACACGATCATCCCGGTGCTGACGACCTCGGTGGCGCTGCATACGTTCGGCCGCAACAATCTGGTGCTGTCGATCGCCACAGGCATTGTCGCGTTCCTGATCATCGTGTTTGCGGAGATCACGCCGAAGATCGTCGGCGCCACCTTTCCGGAAAAAATCGCGCTGCCGGCCAGCCTGCTGATCGCACCGCTGATGCGCGCGACCAAGCCGATCGTCTGGTTCGTCAACCTGTTCGCCAACGGCATCCTGCGCATCCTGCGCATCAATACAAAGGGGGGCGCACACGACCAGCGCCTTTCGACTGAGGAGCTGCGCACCATCGTGCTGGAGTCCGGCAGCTTCATGCCGACCAAGCACCGCAGCATCCTGTTGAACCTGTTCGATCTGGAGAACATCTCGGTCGACGACGTGATGATTCCGCGCCGCCGGATCGAGGCGCTCGATTTCGATGCGCCGTTCGAGCAGATCCTGCATCAGCTCGAAACCTGCTACCACAACAAGCTGATCGTGTATCAAGGCGACATCGACCGCGTGCTCGGGGTCTTGCATGTGCGCAAGACGCTCTCGGCACTGCACAACCAGGAACTCGAGCGGGAGACGCTGCGTGAGCTGCTCGCCGAACCCTACTTCGTGCCGAGCGGCACGCCCGTGTTTCAACAGTTGCAGTACTTCCAGGAGAGCCGCCACCGTACGGCGCTGGTCGTCAACGAATACGGCGAGCTGCAGGGGCTGGTGACGCCGGAAGACATCATCGAGGAGCTGATCGGTGAGTTCACCACGTCGATCCCGCGAGGCGCGAATTCCCGCGGCGGCTGGAATGAAGACGGCGAGTGCATCGTCGCCGGCAGCATGCCGCTGCGCGAACTGAACCGGTGGCTGCAGCTCACGCTGCCGACCGATGGACCGAAGACGCTCAATGGGCTGATCCTCGAAGTGCTCGAAGAGATTCCAGATGGCGACGTGTGCGTGCAGATCGGCGAGATCAAACTCGAGGTGATGCGCAGTGACGATCAGGCGGTTCGGACCGTCAAGGTTTTCAAGCCGGGTTCGCGCTCGGGAACGAAGAGCAGCAAGGCACTGCGGAGTTGACGAGGCGGGCGCCCTGCGCAGCAGACCAGGCCATCCGGCCGAATAGCGCTGGCAGCCGGCGTGACGGATGATGGAGTCGTCATGTTCTACAGGCGGCTCCTGGCCGGTTTCCGATGTCATCCTCCCGCCGTTACACGCCGGCCGCTCCCGCGCAGCACCTCGCAGATCCAGTCACCCCGGGGCGTACAGCGTATCGCGCTAGCGCAGTTGAAGCCGACGTAGTTGAGTCCGGGCTGACCGCTACACCAACTCCATCGGCACCATCATCTGCCGCATCCTCAATCAGCCCATTTGCCGGTGCAATCCGCGACGATCTGTCCGGGCGCAACGCCGCGCCCGGCCTCGCCGACGCCGACAACACACCCGCCGTCCGTCTGCTCAGCGATACGCTGCGCGAAGCCACCCGCCGCAACGCATCGGATCTGCATATCGAACCCGCGGAGCAGGGCTGGCGCATGCGTCTGCGCATCGATGGCGTACTGCATGCCATCGCCCAACCGCCCGCTCATCTGCGCGACGCCTTCATCACGCGCGTAAAAGTGCTGGCACGCATGGACATCGCCGAGCGGCGCGTACCGCAAGACGGCCGCCTGCGCATTGCGACCGGCCCCGGACACTTCGAGGACTATCGCGTCAACTCGCTGCCCACACTGTTCGGCGAAAAGCTGGTGCTACGTCGGCTCGATGCGCTGCCCGCCACGCTCTCACTCGATTCACTCGGTCTCGACCCCGTTCAACGCGCCGCGCTCGAGGCAGCCATCGCCGCGCCACACGGACTTGTGCTCGTGACAGGCCCGACGGGCAGCGGCAAGACGCTGTCGCTGTACTGCTTCCTGCAGATGCTGAATGCCGAGTCGCGCAATGTCTGCTCGGTCGAAGACCCGGCGGAAATCCAGTTGGCCGGCATCAACCAGGTCAGCGTGCGCGAGAAGGCCGGTCTTACCTTTGCGGTGGCGCTCCGCGCGTTCCTGCGCCAGGATCCGGACGTGATCATGGTAGGCGAGATTCGCGATGAAGAGACCGCCGACGTCGCCGTCAAAGCAGCGCAGACCGGCCACCTGGTTCTCTCTACGCTGCACACCAACGATGCGCCCGCAGCCATCGCCCGGCTGATCGACATCGGCGTCGAGCCCTACAACCTCGCCGCGGCGTTACGCATGGTGACGGCGCAACGGCTCGTGCGGCGACTCTGCCTGGCGTGCCGAACCCCGGCGCCGCAATCGGTAGCCGTGCTGCGTTCAGCCGGCTTCGCCGAGGACCAGCTCGAAGGCTGGCAACCGTACCAGGCGGCGGGCTGCGAGGCGTGCCACGGCATCGGTTTTCGCGGGCGGGTCGGCATTCACCAGGTGATGCCGGTCTCGGACGCGATGCGCGAGCTGATCGTCGCGAGCGCAGGTACCCATGAGCTCGCCCGTCTCGCGCAAGCCGAGCAGGTGATCACCCTGCGCGATGCCGCACTGGCGCGGGTACGTGACGGCACGACCAGCCTCGCCGAAGCGCTGAGCGCCACAGAGGTCGCATGACCATGACGCTTCGTGCAACCGGAACCGAAGCGCCCGAGCTGCGCTTCGCGTGGCGCGGCGTCGATGCGGCAGGCACGCCACGCAGCGGCACGCTCATTGCCCCCGATGCCAATACCGTGCGGGCCGTGCTCAAGCGCGACAAACTATTCGTCGCCGAACTCACGGTGCGCGGGGCGGCGCCACGTCCTCAGGCACGCGCGGCCGAGGTGACGCGCTTCACGCGTCAGTTGGCCAGCCTGCTGCGCGCCGGATTGCCGCTCGCGCCCTCGCTGGAGCTGCTGGCGCAAGCCCCGGCGCCGCGCCGGCAGGGCATGTCGCGCATCGTCGCCGCCTTGGCGCGCGACATTACCGGCGGTCTGAGCTTCTCGGCGGCAATGGCGCGGCATCCCGCCCAATTCAATGCGCTGTATTGCCAGCTTGTCGCGGTCGGCGAGGCGGCCGGCGCACTGCCGGCGGTGCTGGCCCGCATCGCCGACGACCGCGAGCGGAGCGCCGCACAACGCGCCAAGGTGAAGGCCGCGCTCACCTATCCGGTTGCCATTCTGCTGCTGGCGCTCGGCATCACCGCGGCGCTGCTGGTCTGGGTGGTGCCGACGTTCAAACAGATCTTCGATGGCTTCGGCGCGCGCTTGCCGGCGCCGACCCAGCTCGTCATGGCGCTGTCCGCCGCCACTGCGCGATGGAGCGTACCGGCGCTCGCGCTGGCGGTAGTGGCCGGGTTCGCGCTGAGCTATCTGCTGCGGCATTCGGACAAGGCACGCGTGGCAATGGCGCATCTGTCGCTGCGCGTGCCGATCGCCGGCCCGCTGCTCGCTACCTTGTGTGCCGCCCGCTGGAGCCGCGCGCTCGGCACGCTGCTTTCAGCCGGCACACCGCTCGCCGACGCCTTCGACTCGCTGACTCACGCTACAGGCAACGCCTACTTCGACCGTGCGACCGGCGACATCGCCGCCCGCCTGCGGCGCGGCGAGCGCCTTGCCGCGGCGATGCGCGCCGTGCATTGTTTTCCCGCCGAAGTGGTTCAGCCTGTCGCCGTCGCAGAGGAGTCCGGTGCATTGGATACCATGCTGATCGACGTGGCGTCGCTCAGCGATCGTCAGGTTGACGAAAAGATCGGCACGCTTGCGAGCCTGTGCGAGCCGCTGGTGATCATCGTATTGGGGACGCTGGTCGGCGGCCTCGTTGTTGCGATGTATCTTCCCATCATTCAACTCGGCAACGTGGTGTAGCATCGCAGCCGAATCCCACTCATTCGCCATGCCGGCTAACTACGCAACCGTGTCAGAAACTTCCTTCAGCGCGCTTCATGGCAACTTTGCGGCCAGCCTTGGCGCCACCTTTGGCGCCTTGCCGGCGGGCGTGCAACTCACGTTTGCAATCGTCTTCGGCCTGGTCATCGGCAGCTTTCTGAGCGTGGTCGCCCACCGCTTGCCCATCATGCTCGAACGGGCCTGGCGCGAAGAAGTCTGCGATGCCACCGGCCAAACGCTCGAGGACGACGGCCTGCCGATCCGTTATAACCTGTGGCTGCCGCGCAGCGCATGCCCGCACTGTGGCCACGTGCTGCGGTCGTGGGAAAACATTCCGCTGGTGAGCTACCTGTTACTGCGCGGGCAGTGCTCCGCATGCAAGGCTCGCGTATCGGCCCGCTATCCGTTGCTCGAGATCGCCAGTGCCGCCTGCGCCGCGGGTGCGCTTGCCGTGTTCGGCCCTGACGCCATGGCGCTCGCCGCATTCGGCCTGTGTGCGGCCTTGCTCGCCATGAGCGCCATCGACATCGACACGCACCTGCTGCCCGACTCGCTGACCCTGCCGCTGCTGTGGGCCGGCCTGATCGTCAATTTCAACGGCATGTTTGCGAGCCTGCACGCTGCGGTGGCGGGCGCGATTGCCGGCTATCTTGTACTGTGGGTGGTCCACTGGCTGTTCAAGCTCGTGCGCGGCGTCGAAGGCATGGGTTACGGCGACTTCAAGCTGCTCGCCGCGCTCGGCGCCTGGCTCGGCTGGGCGGCGTTACCGCAGATCGTATTGATCGCGGCGGTGGCCGGCGCGGTCGTGGGACTCGCGGCAACGTGGCGCGGCCGCATGCGCTTCGAAGAGCCGCTGCCGTTCGGTCCGTTCCTTGCGGCCGGCGGCGCGCTCACCCTGTTTCTCGGCACCCCGCTCTATCTGGCATTCGGAGGCTGACGCATGTTTGCTGTGGGACTGACGGGCGGTATCGGCAGCGGCAAATCGACCGTCGCCGATCTGTTTGCCGCGCACGGTGTGGCGATCGTCGACACCGACCTGATCGCCCATCGGATCACCGCTCCCCACGGTGCGGCAATGGCGCAGATCGCCGGCGAATTCGGTGCTGCGTTCGTTGCAGCAGACGGTTCGCTGGACCGCGCTCGCATGCGCACGCTGATCTTCAGTGACGAAGACGCGCGCCGGCGTCTTGAAGCGATCACGCACCCGTTGATCCGAACCGAGACCGAACGCGCGAGGCGGGACGCAACCGGCCCATACGTGATGCTGGTGGTGCCGCTGCTAGTCGAATCAGGCACATGGAAAACACGCGTGGACCGGGTATTGGCCGTGGACTGCAGCGTCGAAACGCAGATCGAGCGGGTCATGCGCCGCAACGCCTTCAGCCGCGAGCAGGTGCTGGCGATCATTGCACGTCAGGCGACCCGCGAGGCGCGTCTGGCCGCCGCCGACGACGTCATCGTCAACGACAACACCTCGCTGGAAGAACTCAGCGCGCAGGTAGAGACCCAGCATCGTCTCTACCTGTCGCTGGCGGGCGCATGAGCGCTGAGCGTGGCGAGGGTGCGGCAAACGAAGCGCCACAATCCGTAGCGCCAACGCAGCGCGCCCAAGCTGTCACAATCAAGAATGGAGAGCACACTCAAACAGCCGCAAAACACGCGGAAAAACGTGCAGAAGCACGCCCAAAAAGTGTGTGATTGCTAGGGTAGTCTCACGGCATTAGAATGTTCTGCATTCCCGTCACCGACCACGCCCGAGGCGAGCCCGCTTGATCCTTTACGAGTATCCCTTCAACGAGCGAATCCGGACGCTATTGCGCCTCGAAGACCTCTTCGAGCGCTTCACGTTCTTTCTGACTCAGGAAGATCCCAGGGAACATCATGTCGCGCTGACGACGTTGTTCGAAATCTCTGAGGTCGCCGGTCGCGCGGATCTGAAGTCGGATCTGATGAAGGAACTGGAGCGGCAACGTCAAACGCTTGCGCCGTTCCGCGGCAATCCGGGCATCGAGCAGAACGCGCTCGAGGCAGTGCTAGGCGAAATCGAGCAAACGCTCGCAGGGCTCTCGCAGATGCAGGGCAAGACTGGCCAGCATCTTGCAGACAATGAGTGGCTGGCCAGCATCCGCAGCCGCGCCATCATCCCGGGCGGCACCTGCAAGTTCGACCTGCCGTCTTACTATGCCTGGCAGCAAACGCATCCTGATCAACGCCGCCAGGACATCGCCAAATGGGTCACGCCCCTGCTGCCATTGCGCGACGCCGCAACCATCGTGTTGCGTCTGGCGCGCGAGTCGGGTCAAGCCTCGAAGGTCATGGCCATGCAGGGAAGCTACCAGCAGATGCTGTCGGGCCGCTCGTATCAGTTGATGCAGGTGCGTGTCGCGCCGGAGTTGCGGGTCATTCCCGAGGCGAGCGCCAACAAGTACATGCTGTGGGTCCGGTTCACGGTGCAGGACGGCGACTTGCGGCCGCGCGCGGTAGATGTGGATGTGCCGTTCCAGCTCACCCTGTGCAGCCTGTAACGCCACATTCGCGCCTTGTGCCGCGGGGGCGCCTTTCATGCAGCGAAAATGCCCCTATATTAGAGACTTGTCCCGTTTTCGATTGAACGCCTGACCGAATGATCACTGTCGTTAAATGCCCAACCTGCGCGAAGGAAGTCCGCTGGACGCCTGAAAACCGCTTCCGCCCCTTCTGCTCCGAACGCTGCAAGCAGATCGACCTCGGTGCATGGGCCGCTGAGAAGTACAAGATCGGCAGCACAGATGAGGAAGCGCCGTCAGACGACGAGCCGACGGGCGACTACAACCCGCACTAAACGTAGCTCGCGAGCCGTGTGGCTCGGCTGACGCGCCGCGCGAGTTCCGGCAGCTTGCTGCACTGTCAGCCGCGCCCGCACCACCACTCAAGCGCTCAAGGCGCGGCCTCAGGCCGCACCCCGCTCAACCTTGTTCGCCGCTATTCCGCGGCCAGCCACTCAAGCACCGGAATCGTTGCCGGCAACAACGGCGACACGTCCGCAGGCAATGACTGCCAGACAAACGCCTGGCCTTCCCGCCCGTGCGGCTCGCCGGTCCAGCGCGTGACCTTGCAGAAGTAGAGCCGCACGTAGGCATGCGGATAATCGTGCTCGAGCGTATGCCAACGGTGGCTCGCCGTGACCTCGATGCCCAGTTCCTCATGCAGTTCCCGAGCCAGCGCCGCCTCGACCGATTCACCCGGCTCCAGCTTGCCGCCCGGAAACTCCCAATATCCCTCATAAGGCTTACCGGCCGGCCGCTGGGCCAGCAGGTAACGCCCGTCCGGCTGCACGAGCACGCCGACGGCCACTTCCGTGACCGGCCGGCCCTGAGGGTTGACAGTAGCCGCGTGGGTCGTGTCCGTCATGCCTGCGCCTTCCGGCCGGACCAGTCGCGGGCAAACTGCCATGCCACGCGTCCCGAGCGCGAACCGCGTTCGAGCGCCCATACGAGCGCATCGCCGCGAGCCGATTCGATTTCCGCAGCGTCGCAGCCGAAGTGCTGCAGCCAGTGCGCGACGATCGACAGATAGTCGTCCTGCTTGAACGGATAGAAGCTGACCCACAGCCCGAAGCGCTCGGACAGCGAGATCTTTTCTTCGACCACCTCTCCCGGATGAATCTCGCCATCGGACGTATGTTTGTACGTCTCGTTGTCGCTCATGTATTCGGGCAGCAGATGGCGCCGGTTCGAAGTAGCGTAGATCAGCACGTTATCGGACTGCGCCGCCACCGAGCCGTCGAGCGCCACTTTCAGCGCCTTGTAACCGGACTCGCCTTCTTCGAACGAAAGATCGTCGCAGAACACCACGAAGCGCTCCGGACGCTGCGAGATCAGGTCGACGATGTCGCCCAGATCGTGCAGGTCGTCCTTGTCCACTTCGATCAAACGCAGGCCGTCTTTGGCGTACGCGTTCAGACACGCCTTGATCAGCGAAGACTTGCCGGTGCCGCGTGCGCCCGTCAGGAGCACGTTGTTGGCGGGTTGCTTGAGGACGAATTGACGAGTGTTCTGCTCGATCAGCCCTTTCTGGCGATCGATGTTCTGCAGGTCGTCGAGTGTGATGTCCGAGATGGCCGGCACCGGTTGCAGGTAGCCGCGCCCCTGGCGTTTGCGCCAGCGGAACGCCACCGCCGCCGACCAGTCCACCTCCGGCGTCGCAGGCGGAAGCACGGCTTCCAGGCGGCCGAGCAATGCTTCGGCGCGGGTCAGAAACTGTTCGAGTTTATCCATGACGAAAAATAAGAGCGAAGCGGCAGGTCGGGGGACGCTTACGAACGATAGTCGGCGTTGATGCTCACGTATTCGTGCGACAGATCGCACGTCCAGATCGTAGCTTGCGCGTCGCCACGGCCCAACACGACGCGAATCAGGATTTCCGCCTTTTTCATCACGCGCTGTCCGTCTTCCTCACGGTACTCCGGATTGCGGCCGCCGGCCTTCGCCACCAGCACGTCGTCCAGATACAGGTCGATCTTGCCGACATCGAGATCCGTCACGCCGGCATAACCAATCGCCGCGAGAATCCGGCCGAGGTTGGGGTCCGAAGCGTAGAACGCCGTCTTGACCAGCGGCGAATGGCCGATCGCATAGGCGATCTGGCGGCATTCGGCCACATTCGAGCCGCCTTCCACCTGCACCGTCATGAACTTGGTGGCGCCTTCGCCATCACGGATGATCAACTGCGCGAGCGTCTGCGCAAGCTCGGTCACCGCATCGCGCAGCGCCGCGTAGGCGGGCGAATCGGTGGACGTCACGGCCGGCAGGCTCGACTTGCCCGAGGCGATCAGGATGAACGAGTCGTTGGTCGAGGTATCGCCGTCGATCGTGATGCAGTTGAACGAGCGGTCCGCGACATGCTTGACCAGCGCATCGAGCACCGGCTGCGAAACCGCTGCATCGAAGGCGAGGAAACCGAGCATGGTTGCCATGTTCGGCTTGATCATGCCCGCGCCCTTGCTGATGCCGGTCATCGTCACCATGTGGCCGTCGATCGTCACCTGACGCGAGGCTGCTTTAGGCAGCGTGTCGGTGGTCATGATCGCCTGCGCGGCGTCGTACCAGTGCGCGGCCTGGCGGTTCTCCAGCGCAGCGGGCAGGCCAGCCTTCAGACGGTCGACGGGCAGCGGCTCGAGAATCACGCCGGTCGAGAACGGCAGCACCTGTTCGGCTGCGATACCGGCCAGACGCGCCAGCTCGACACAGGTTTCGCGCGCGTGCGCGAGGCCCGGCTCACCGGTGCCCGCGTTGGCGTTGCCGGTATTCACCACCAGCGCGCGAATTGCCTTGCCGCCGGTGCGAACGTGCTCGAGATGCTCACGGCAGACGGTCACGGGCGCCGCACAAAACCGGTTCGACGTGAACACGCCACTGACCGTCGCGCCTTCTTCGACGGAAATGACCAGCACGTCCTTGCGGTTCGGCTTACGAATGTTCGCCTCAGCCCAGCCTAGCGTAACGCCGGCGACGGGGTGAAGTTGGGTGGGATCGATCGAGGGGAAATTGACAGCCATGGTCGCGACCTGTCTAAGTTGAAAATGCCGGCATGGAGCCGGCATCGGGAAATCACAAGAGGGTGGGACGGCGCACGCCCCACCACCGGGGAATCACCAGCAGACGCTGGGTAAAACGACGCGGCGCGCTTGACGCGCGCCGCTGGTTCAATCTCAAGCAATCTTGCCGTGGCACTGCTTGTACTTCTTGCCGCTGCCGCACGGGCAAGGGTCGTTGCGGCCCACCTTCGGCACGCCGTCGCCAAGCGGCTCGACCGGCGCATGCGCACCGTGGCTCATCGCGTCGCCGATCATCGCGGCCGCCGCTGCCTCGGCCGTCACCGGAGCCGCAGCCTCGGCAAATTCGGCGTGGCGGAACTCGACATGCTCGAGATGGCTGCCCTGCTCCTCATATTCCTCGGCCGCCTGCTCGAGCTGCTCCGGCGACTGGATCTGCACGTTCATCACCACCCGCGTGACTTCGAGCTTCACCGCATCGAGCATGGCCGCGAACAGTTCGAACGCCTCGCGCTTGTACTCCTGCTTCGGGTTCTTCTGCGCATAACCGCGCAGGTGAATGCCCTGGCGCAGGTGGTCGAGCGCGGCGAGATGTTCGCGCCAGCTACGGTCCAGCGTCTGCAGCATGATCGAGCGTTCGAAGCCGCTGAAGTTTTCGCGGCCGACCTGCGCCACCTTCGACTCGTATGCTTCGTCCGAAGCGGCGATCACCGCTTCGAGGATTTCGTCGACGCTGATCGACGACGACTCGTTGATCATTTCCTGAATCGCCAGATCGAGCTGCCATTCGTTGCGCAGCACTTCTTCCAGCTCAGGCACGTCCCACTGCTCTTCGATACTGCCCACCGGCACGAACTGGTGAACGATGTCCGTAATCACGCCATGACGCATCGCGCCGATGGTTTCCGTGATGTCATTCGCCTCGAGCAATTCATTGCGCTGCTGATAGATCACCTTGCGCTGATCGTTCGACACGTCGTCGTATTCGAGCAATTGCTTACGAATATCGAAGTTGCGCGCCTCGACCTTGCGTTGCGCCGATTCGATCGAACGCGTGACGATGCCCGCTTCGATCGCCTCGCCTTCCGGCATCTTCAGGCGGTCCATGATGGAGCGGACGCGGTCGCCCGCGAAAATGCGCAGCAGCGGATCTTCCAGTGACAAATAGAAGCGCGACGAACCGGGGTCGCCCTGACGGCCCGCACGGCCGCGCAACTGGTTGTCGATCCGGCGCGATTCGTGGCGCTCGGTGCCGATGATGTGCAGCCCGCCCGCAGCCTTCACCTGATCGTGCAGCGCCTGCCATTCGTCATGCAGCTTCTGGATACGGCGTTGCTTTTCTTCCTCCGGAATCGCCGGATCGGCTTCGACGAACGCCGCCTGCTTCTCGGCGTTGCCGCCCAGCACGATGTCGGTACCGCGGCCGGCCATGTTGGTCGCGATCGTCACGCGCTTCGGACGGCCCGCTTCCGCCACGATCTCCGCTTCACGTGCGTGCTGCTTGGCGTTCAGCACTTCGTGCGGCAGACCGGCCTGCTTGAGAAGATGCGACAGCAACTCGGAATTTTCGATCGAAGTCGTACCCACCAGCACCGGCTGGCCACGGTCGTGACAGTCGCGGATATCGCGAATCACCGCGTCGTAGCGTTCCTTCGCCGTCTTGTAGATCTGATCCTGCTTGTCGATCCGCTTCGGCGGACGGTTGGTCGGGATCACGACCGTTTCCAGCCCGTAGATCTCGTTGAATTCGTACGCTTCCGTATCCGCCGTACCGGTCATGCCGGACAGCTTCGCGTACATGCGGAAGTAGTTCTGGAACGTGATCGACGCGAGCGTCTGGTTTTCGCTCTGGATCTTGACGTGTTCCTTCGCCTCGACAGCCTGGTGCAGGCCGTCCGACCAGCGGCGGCCCGACATCAGGCGGCCGGTGAATTCGTCGACGATCACGACTTCGTTGTTCTGCACCACATAGTGCTGGTCTTTGTAGAACAGCGTGTGTGCGCGCAAGGCGGCGTACACGTGGTGCATCAGCGTGATGTTCTGCGGCGCGTACAGGCTTTCGCCCTCGCCGATCAGGCCCCACTCCGAGAGCAGGCGCTCGGCCTTTTCGTGCCCGGATTCCGTCAGGAACACCTGACGACCCTTTTCGTCCAGCGTGTAGTCACCCGGCTTTTCAACGCCCGTGCCGTCGGCTTTTTCCTCGCCGATCTGGCGCTCTAGCAGCGGCGGCAGCGCATTCATGCGCACGTACAGTTCGGTGTGGTCTTCGGCCTGGCCCGAGATGATCAGCGGCGTACGCGCTTCGTCGATCAGGATGGAGTCCACTTCGTCGACGACCGCGAAATTCAGCGACCGCTGCACCCGCGCGTCGGTCTCGTAGACCATGTTGTCGCGCAGGTAATCGAAGCCGAATTCGTTGTTGGTGCCGTAGGTGATGTCCGACGCGTACGCCTGCTGCTTCATGGCGTGGTCCATCTGCGACAGGTTGATGCCGACCGACAGACCGAGGAAGTTATACAGACGCGCCATCCATTCGGCGTCGCGTTGTGCGAGGTAATCGTTCACCGTCACGACATGCACGCCGCGCCCGGCCAGCGCGTTCAGATACACCGGCAGCGTGGCGACCAGCGTCTTGCCTTCGCCGGTGCGCATTTCGGCGATCTTGCCGTAATGCAGCACCATCCCGCCGATCAGCTGGACGTCGAAGTGGCGCATCTTCAGGACGCGCTTGCTGGCCTCCCGGCAGACCGCGAAGGCCTCCGGCAGCAGCTTGTCGAGCGACTCGCCGCTGGCAATGCGCTGGCGGAATTCACCCGTTTTGGCGCGCAGTTGGTCATCCGTCAATTGCTCGATCTGCGGCTCGAGCGCATTGATCGCCGTGACGGTCTTTTGATATTGCTTGACTAGCCGCTGGTTGCGGCTGCCAAAAATCTTTTGTAGAAAACCGGTGGTCATCGGATCGGTGTCTGCGTCGCGGCTTCGGCTGGTTCTCGGCATGCGGTCTGGCCACATGCGGATGCGGAGTCGGAAGTGCCTCGGCGGCTTAGTCCAAGAGTGAATTCGAATCAGGGATTTTAGCACGCGCCCCAGCGCGCGCCTGTGACACAGGCGCGACGCAGCGGCGCCGCGCTCAGCCCCGGCCGCCGCCCATCGGAGCCGGCCGGAAGCAGATCCCGCGCGGTACAATCCCGGCGTGAGTGCGCATTGGGTGCACTCACGCCCTACTATCCTACATGAGCCGCTCCCCGTCGTTTTCAAGGCCGCCGCAGCAGTTCAAGGCGCGCCGTCCGCAGCCGCTCGCCGAGGTGCTCAACCGCACCGATGCGTTTGCCGCCCTGCGTGCCGGCGTGGAGCAGATCGCCGCGCTCGAGCGGGACCTGCGTCAGTTGCTGCCCGACTACCTGGCCTCAAGCGTGGAACCTGGATTCATCAAGGACGGCGTACTGGCACTATTTGCTGCGCACAACGCGCTGGCGGCCCGCTTGCGTCATCTGGAACCGCGTCTGCTGGCCGATTTGCAGCAGCGCGGCTGGCCGGTCAACTCATTGCGCATCCGGGTGCGGCCGCAAGCGGTGAAAGAACCGCCCCCCACCAAGCAGGCGCGCATGACGCCGGCGGGCGCCGACGCGTTGCACGCGCTGAGCGAATCGCTCGCGCCTTCGCCCTTGCAGGCGGCGCTCGCGAGGATGGCCGCACGGCACCTGCGCAATCGCGAACCCAAAAAATAAACGGCCCCGCAGGGCCGTTTATTTTTCATACATCTGAAGCATGCGCCACGCGGCGCGCCCCAAGAATCAGGCAAACGCCGTTTGCGTGTCGAACGCGAAACCGCGCGGGGCTTTCTGCTTGTCTTCGAAGGTCACGATTTCGTAAGCGTCCTCGTGCTTCAACAGCTCGCGCAGCAGCGCGTTGTTGAGCCCGTGGCCCGACTTGTACGCCGTGTACGAGGCGAGCAGCGGATGGCCGATCACGTACAGGTCGCCGATCGCGTCGAGCATCTTGTGCTTCACGAACTCGTCGTCGTAGCGCAGGCCGTCGTTGTTCAAGATGCGGTACTCGTCCAGGGCGATGGCATTGTCCAGGCTGGCGCCGCGGGCGAGACCCAGTTCGCGCAGCATTTCCACTTCATGCGCATAGCCGAACGTGCGGGCCCGGGCGATATCGCGCACGTAGGAAGTATGCGCAAAGTCCACTTCCAGCGCCTGGCCGGTCTTGTCGACTGCCGGGTGACGGAAATCGATCGTGAACTTCAGCTTGAAGCCGAAAAACGGCTCCAGGCGGGCGAACTTGTCGCCTTCGCGGATTTCGACCGCCTTCTTGACCTTGATGAACTTCTTCGCCGCGTTCTGTTCCTCGACGCCCACCGACTGGATCAGGAACACAAACGTAGCGGCGCTGCCGTCCATGATCGGAATTTCTTCGGCGGTGACATCGACGTACAGGTTGTCGATGCCGAGGCCCGCGCAGGCCGACATCAAATGCTCGATGGTCGAAACGCGCACGCCGTCCTTCTGGAGCACGGAGGCAAGGCGCGTGTCGCCAATCGACGTCGTAGCCGCAAGAATATCCACCGGCGTCGGCAGGTCCACTCGCGTGAACACGATTCCCGTGTCAGGACCGGCCGGGCGAAGCGTCAACTCAACCTTGCGGCCCGAGTGCACGCCGATACCGACAGTCTTGACAATCGATTTGATAGTGCGCTGCTTCAACATGGTGATCTTCTATTCGATTGAAAATCCCAATCGGGACTTTTTATTCCATAGCGCGGAGTATACTCCATTACCCTAAGAAGCGTCGTTGCACGGAAGGTATCAATCTGTTTCGCTGCATTACCCAATTTTCCGAATGGGCAAAGCGTGACGGGCCGATGCCCGGAATGGAGGCGTTTCCGGTCATCAGCCCGCGTTACGGCTTGTCACACGAATGCCTTCTGGCCGTTGCCCTGGCACAACGAAACACCGGGAAAAGGGCCGTTCAGCACTCCAGAACTAGCTCAACGTAGCGAGGATACTCCCTGCATCGCTGACTTCGAACTTGCCGGGCGCCTCGACGTGCAGCGTCTTGACCACGCCGTCGTCGACCACCATCGCGTAGCGCTGGGAACGAATCCCCATGCCGCGCGCCGACAGATCCTGCTCCAGACCGAGCGCCCGCGTGAAAGCCGCACTGCCGTCCGCCATCATGCGCACCTTGCCCGAGGTGTGCTGATCGCGTCCCCACGCGCCCATCACGAACGCGTCGTTGACGGACACGCACCAGATTTCGTCGATGCCGGCAGCGCGCAACTGCTCGGCGTGTCCGACATAACCCGGCACATGTTTGGCCGAACAGGTTGGGGTGAACGCGCCCGGCAATCCGAAGATCACCACGCGTTTGCCCGCCGTCTGTTCGCGCACGTCGAAGCTGTTTGGTCCGATCGTGCAGCCCGCACGCTCGTCCTCGATCAATTCGAAGACGCTTGCGTCGGGTAGCTTGTCACCCACCTTGATCATGCTCAGTCCTTCACATCGATGCGGAGCGTGCCCGCACGTTGTCGTGCCGCAGTGGATCGTGCAGTCGCGCATCCACCCCAACTTTTTGCGCTATCTGCCGGCGACAGCCACCCCTTCCGCTTCGCGAATCCGAAGAGGGCACCTGTCCTTGCCGCATTTCCGACGAAAATACGGCCTGCCTGGTCGTTCCACCCGCCACGCTCGTGCACTTCCCTGCTGGCACGCAGCCATTGCCGTGCCGCAGCGAAAGCCTGCTCGTGCGCGTCAGTCCGCCTGCTTGCGCAGGAATGCCGGAATATCGTACGTGTCGACGCCCTTTTCCTGCAGCGCCTGCACGTGCGAAGCCGCCGTGTCACGCGAAGTGCGCCACACTGCCGGCGTATCCAGCGCGCCGTAGTCTGCCGTGCTTGCGTGATGTTGCGGAGCGTACGCGTGTTGCATTGCGCCGATCGGCTGGTTGTCCGTGCCGGTACGCAGCAGCGTCATCGGTGCCGATTGCTGCTTCTTCGCCGCACGGCCCAGACCCGTTGCCACCACCGTCACGCGCAGCGCGTCGCCCATTGCATCATCGTATACCGCGCCGAAAATCACAGTTGCGTCTTCCGCCGCGTAGCTCTTGATGGTGTTCATCACTTCGCGGGTTTCCGACAGACGCAGCGAGCGACTCGACGTGATGTTGACCAGCACGCCACGTGCGCCCGACAGATCCACGCCTTCCAGCAGCGGGCTGGCCACAGCCTGCTCGGCGGCCAGACGCGCGCGATCGACGCCGGCAACCGTCGCCGTGCCCATCATCGCCTTGCCCTGCTCGCCCATCACCGTCTTCACGTCTTCAAAGTCGACGTTCACCAGACCGTCGACGTTGATGATTTCGGCGATGCCTGCAACTGCGTTGTTCAGAACGTCGTCTGCGCACTGGAAGCACTTGTCCATCTCGGCGTCATCGCCCATCACCTCGAACAGCTTGTCGTTCAGAACGACGATCAGCGAGTCGACGTGATCCTCCAGTTGCTGCGAACCGGCTTCTGCCACACGCATGCGCTTGCCGCCTTCGAATTCGAACGGCTTGCTGACCACGCCAACAGTCAGGATACCCATTTCCTTGGCGATCTGCGCCACGACCGGAGCTGCCCCCGTGCCGGTGCCGCCGCCCATGCCTGCGGTGATGAACACCATGTGCGCGCCGCGCAGTGCGTCTGCGATGCGCTCACGTGCTTCTTCTGCTGCCGCGCGGCCCATTTCCGGCTTGGCGCCAGCACCGAGACCGGTGTTGCCGAGCTGGATCACCGCGGAAGCGCGCGAACGCGACAGAGCCTGCGCGTCCGTGTTCATCACGATGAAGTCGACGCCTTGCACGCCTTTGTTGATCATGTGCTGAACGGCATTGCCGCCAGCGCCACCGACTCCGATCACCTTGATGATGGTGCCGTTGGTTTCGGTTTCCAGCATCTGGAATTCCATGTTGCCTCCGTCAAGATAAAAAATTGCAGCCACTCGGCCGTTATTCGGCAGGAGATCGGGCAACCCCCTGTCGCGCGCCAGCCGCCGGCACCAGCGCGTATTTCGAAATCGTTAGAAGTTGCCGAGAAACCAGTCCTTCATGCGGGTGAAGACCTGGCCCATCGAACCGGATTGCACCGCCACCTTGCGGCCGCGCATCCGTTGCGAACGTCCTTCCACCAAGAGGCCCATCGCCGTCGAGTAGCGCGGGTTGCGCACCACGTCCGCGAGACCGCCCGCGTACTCGGGTACGCCGATGCGCACCGGCTTCAGGAAGATGTCCTCACCGAGCTCGACCATGCCGATCATCATCGACGCACCGCCGGTCAAGACCACGCCGGAGCTCAGCAGTTCCTCGTAACCCGACTCGCGCACCACCTGCTGCACGAGCGAAAACAGTTCTTCGACGCGCGGCTCGATCACCGCCGCCAGCGCCTGGCGCGACAGCGTGCGCGGACCGCGCTCGCCCAGCCCCGGCACTTCGATCATCTCGTCCGGATCGGCCAGGGCCTGCTTGGCGATGCCGTAGTCGACCTTGATGTCTTCCGCGTCCGGTGTCGGCGTGCGCAGCGCCATGGCGATATCGCTCGTGATCTGGTCGCCGGCAATCGGAATCACCGCGGTATGGCGGATTGCGCCTTCGCTGAAAATCGCGATGTCCGTCGTGCCGCCGCCGATGTCGACCAGCACCACGCCGAGTTCCTTCTCGTCCTCGGTCAGCACCGCCAGCGACGACGCCAGCGGCTGCAGGATCAGGTCGTTCACTTCGAGCCCGCAGCGGCGCACGCACTTGACGATGTTCTGCGCCGCACTCACCGCGCCCGTCACGATATGCACCTTCACTTCGAGGCGGATGCCGCTCATGCCGATCGGCTCGCGCACGTCTTCCTGGCCGTCGATGATGAATTCCTGAGTCAGGATGTGCAGCACCTGCTGATCGGTCGGGATGTTGATCGCCTTGGCCGTCTCGATCACGCGCGCGACGTCCGCCTGCGTGACTTCCTTTTCCTTGATCGCCACCATCCCGCTCGAATTGAACGAGCGGATATGGCTGCCGGCGATTCCGGTAAACACGTTCGTGATCTTGCAGTCGGCCATCAACTCGGCTTCTTCGAGCGCGCGCTGAATGGACTGCACGGTGGCCTCGATGTTCACCACCACACCTTTCTTGAGCCCCTTCGATTCGCTCTGGCCGAGGCCGATCACCTCGTAGTGACCTTCGCCTTTCAGCTCGGCGACGATGGCCACGACCTTCGACGTCCCAATGTCGAGGGCGACCAGCAGATCTTTGTAGTCTTTACTCATAGCGTGCTCATTGCGTGTGATGTTCCGTTACTTCTTGCCTTTGTCGGGTTCGCTGATAAAGCGCATACCTGCTGCGCGAATCGCGAAACCGTTCGGATAGCGCAAGTCCGCATACTCGATATCCTTCCCCCAACGTTGCGTCACTGCTGCCCACGCCGCCGTCAGGCGCCGGCTGCGATCGAACAGCGTTTGCTGGTTGCGCTCGCGCCCCAGTTCCACCTGCATCCCGTTCGACAGCTTCACCGTCCAGGCGTAACGCGGCGACAGCGTCACTTCTTCCGGCGTCGCGCCCAGCGGCGCAAACCACTTCTTGAAATCGCGATAGCGCGCGACCACTTCCTGCGCCGTGCCGTCGGGACCGTCGAAGGCCGGCAGATCCTCTTCGAGTTCACCCTGGTTCGCCGTGAACAGCTCGCCGTCCACGCTCACCAGTTGATCGCTGCCCCACGTTCCAAGCGGTTTGTACTCTTCCAGCGTGACAGCCAGCGCATTCGGCCAGACGCGCCGCACACTCGCGTGACGCACCCACGGCATCTGCTCGAAGGCCTGGCGCGCCGCGTCCAGATCCACGGTGAAAAAATTGCCCTTCAGGCGGCCCACGACCCCGGCGCGCACCGTCGGCGAGTTGATGTGCTCGGTGTCGCCGTCAATGCGGATTTCGCGCAACGCAAAGTTCGGCCGCTGCACCACCCAGATACCGCCTGCCGCCAGCAGCACGAGCACCAGCAACGCATGCAGCGCGTTGGCGGCGAAATTGAGCTGGCGAACGTTGTTCCACATAGCGATAACGTCAGTCCTTCAGCGTGAGCGCCAACACGCTCACGACCAGTTCTTTGTAGCTGATGCCGACCGCGCGCGCCGCCTTCGGCGGCAGCGAGTGATCGGTCATGCCCGGCGCCGTATTCACTTCGAGGAAATACGGGTTGCCGTCCGCGTCCAGCATGAAGTCGGCACGGCCCCAGTCGGTACAGCCGAGCACGTCGAAGGCGCGGCGCGCCAGCGCCTTCAGGCGGGCTTCTTCGGCCGGCGCCACGCCGCACGGAATCAGATACTGGGTGTCGTTGGCGACGTACTTCGCGTGGTAGTCGTAGAACTCGCCCGCCGGCACGATACGGATCACCGGCAGATCCAGCTCGCCCGCGATGCACGCGGTGTACTCGCCACCGCCTTCGATGCTCTTTTCCACCACCACGATCTTGTCGAACTTCGCGGCTTCTTCGAGCGCGGCCGGCAAGGCGTCGGCGCGCTTCACCTTGATGACCGCGACGCTCGAGCCTTCGCTCGCCGGCTTCACAAAGAGCGGCAAGCCGAGCTTGGCGACGATCTCCGCCGCACGCGCCGCATAGTCGTCACCGCGCAGCACCGCTTCGAACGGCGGCGTCGGCACACCGAGTTGCTGCCACACGAGCTTGGTGCGGAACTTGTCCAGACCGAGCGCCGAGCCCAGCACGCCGCTGCCGGTGTAGCGAATGCCGTAAAAGTCGAGCGCACCCTGGATCTGGCCGTTCTCGCCGTAGCCGCCGTGCAGCGCGTTGAACGCGCGCACAAAACCCTCTTCTTTCAACGCCGCGAGCGGACGCTCAGCGGGATCGAACGGATGAGCGTCGATGCCGGCTTCGCGCAGCCCTTGCAGCACGAGGCGTCCCGAGTTGAGCGACACTTCGCGCTCGGCGGATTCACCGCCGAGCAGGACTGCCACTTTGCCGAACATTTTCGGATCGATACTGCTCATTTCGCACCTTCGTTTTGCGCGAGACGACCCGGCACACCGCCGATCGAACCCGCACCCATCGTGATCACCACGTCGCCTTCGCGCACGAGCGCCGCGAGCGCGTCCGGCACTTCGTCCACCGTTTCGACAAACACCGGCTCGGTCTTGCCCGCCACGCGGATTGCGCGGGCGAGCGCCCGGCCGTCGGCGGCGACGATCGGCGCTTCGCCCGCCGAATAGACTTCCGTCAACACCAGCGCATCGACGGTGGACAGCACCTTCACAAAATCTTCGAAACAGTCGCGCGTACGCGTGAAGCGGTGCGGCTGGAACGCCAGCACCAGACGCCGGCCGGGGAATGCGCCGCGTGCGGCGGCAATCGTCGCGGCCATTTCCACCGGGTGATGACCGTAGTCGTCGACCAGCGTGTACGTACCGGCCGCTTTACCCTCCGCTACGACCGGCACCTCGCCGTAGCGCTGGAAGCGCCGGCCTACGCCGTTGAAATCCGCCAGCGCTCGCTGGATATCGGCATCTTTCACTTCAAGTTCAGTCGCAATCGCAATCGCGGCCAACGCGTTCTGCACGTTGTGCGTGCCAGGCAGGTTCAAGACAATGTCGATCGGCGCCGCGTCTTCGCGCATCGCCGTGAAATGCATCTTGCCGTCGCGGGCTTCCACGTTCACCGCGCGCACCTGTGCATCCGGCGCAAAACCGTAGCGGATGATCGGCTTCGAGACGAACGGCAGGATCTCCTTGACGTTCGGATCGTCGACGCACAGCACCGCGATGCCGTAGAACGGCAGACGGTGCGTGAACTCGATGAACGCCTGCTTGAGCCGCGCAAAGTCGTGGCCGTAGGTGTCCATGTGATCGGCGTCGATGTTCGTGATGACTTCGATCACCGGGAACAGATTCAGGAACGACGCGTCCGATTCGTCCGCCTCGGCGACGATGAAGTCACCGGTGCCAAGGCGCGCGTTCGCGCCGGCGCTGATCAGCCGGCCGCCGATCACGAAGGTCGGATCGAGCCCGCCCGCGGCGAGCACGCTCGCCACCAGCGAGGTGGTCGTGGTCTTGCCGTGGGTGCCGGCAATCGCGATGCCCTGCTTCAGGCGCATCAGTTCCGCGAGCATCACCGCGCGCGGCACGATCGGAATGCGGCGATGGCGCGCGGCCAGCACTTCCGGGTTATCGCTGCGCACGGCCGTCGAGACGACCACGGCGTTCGCGCCTTCGATGTTGCCGGCATCGTGACCGATCGCGATGCGCGCGCCGAGCGCGGCAAGCCGGTCGGTCACGGCGTTCTTCGCCAGGTCCGAGCCGCTCACCTGATAGCCGAGGTTCACCAGCACTTCGGCGATGCCGCTCATCCCTGCGCCGCCGATACCGACGAAATGAATATGTTTGACGATGTGTTTCATTGTTGCCTTCCTTCTGTGCTCGGGCTCCGGCTCGGGACTACGCCTGCCACGTTCGCGCAGATCTGCGCGACCTGTTCCGTGGCATCGGGTTTCGCGAGCGAGCGCGAACGCTCTGCCATGTCCGCGAGGCTCTCGCGGGTCTGGCTGCGCAACCAGGCGGCGAGACCATCCGCCGTCAGTTCGCGTTGCTGCACGACCAGCGCCGCGCCGTGCTCGGCGAGGAACGCTGCGTTGGTGGTCTGGTGATCGTCGACCGCGTGTGGGAACGGCACGAACAGCGCCGCCACGCCCACTGCCGCAATCTCGGCGACGGTCATCGCGCCCGAACGGCAGATCACCAGATCCGCGTTCGCGTAGGCGCTCTTCATGTCGTCGATGAACGGCACGAGTTGCACGTTCGCTTCTGCGCTCTGTTCATTCGCTGCGCCCGTTTCACCATCGACGCCCAGCAAACCCGCTTCCGCGTAGTTCGCTTTCAGCGCATCGATATGCTTCGCGCCGGCCTGATGCACCACGTGCGGACGTTCCTGCGGTTTCAGCAAAGCCAGCGCACGCGGCACGACTTCGTTCAAAGCTGCGGCCCCCAAACTGCCGCCTACAACCAGCAGATTCAACGGACCGCTGCGTTGGGCGTAGCGTGCTTTGGGTGGCAATGTGCGCGCAAGTTCCTCACGAATCGGATTTCCGGTCCATTCGGCGTGCGGCAACGCGTTCGGGAATGCCACGAGCACACGCTTGGCGACTTTCGCCAGCACCTTGTTCGCGAGGCCGGCGATCGAATTCTGTTCATGCAGCACGAGCGGACGGCCGCTCAACGCGGTCATCAAACCAGCCGGGAACGTGATGTAACCGCCCATGCCGAGCACGACGTCGGGCTTCACGCGCCGCAGCACGCTCAAGCTCTGGGCGCAGGCACGCAGCAGATTGACCGGCAGCATTAGCTTGGTCTTCAGCCCCTTGCCGCGCAGACCGCCAAAGCGCACGTACTCCATAGGAATGCCGTGTTTGGCGACAAGCGAAGCTTCCATGCCCGCGGGATTGCCGAGCCACACGACTTTCCAGCCCCACGCCTGCATCAGGTGGGCGACCGCGAGCCCCGGGAACACGTGTCCCCCGGTGCCGCCGGCCATCACCATCAGCGTGCGCTGTTGCGTGGGCGTCATACTTTCCCTCCACGCATCAAGACCCGGTTCTCGTAATCCACGCGCATCAGCACCGCGACGGCCACGCAGTTCAGCAAGATGCCCGAGCCGCCGTAGCTGACGAGCGGCAACGTCAAACCCTTGGTCGGCAGCAAGCCGAGGTTCACGCCCATATTGATGAAGGTCTGCGCGCCGAACCACAGGCCCATGCCCTTCGCCACCAGGCCCGCAAACGTGCGATCCAGCGCCAGTGCCTGACGGCCGATTTCGAACGAGCGGCGCACGATCCAGTAAAACATCAGGATCACCACCAGCACGCCCACAAAACCCAGTTCCTCGCCGATCACGGCAAGAATGAAGTCGGTATGCGCTTCCGGCAGGTAGTTGAGCTTTTCGACGCTGCCGCCAAGGCCCACGCCAAACCACTCGCCGCGCCCGAAGGCGATCAGCGAGTGCGTCAATTGATACGCCTTGCCCTGCGCGTAACGGTCGTCCCACGGATCGAGGTAGGCGAAGATCCGCTCACGACGCCACGGCGAGGCCCACACGAGCAGGCTGAAGGTGCCGACCGCAGTCGCCACGAGGCCGCCGAACAGCTTGCCGTTCACGCCGCCGAGGAACAGCACGCCCATCGCGATCGCGGCAATCACCATGAACGCGCCCATGTCGGGCTCGAGCAGCAGCAGCGCGCCGACCACGCCCACGGCAAAGGCCATCGGCAAAAAGCCCTTGGCGAAGCTATGCATGTATTCCTGCTTGCGCACCGTGTAGTTCGCCGCGTAGATCGTCACGGCGAGCTTCATGATTTCCGACGGCTGCATGTTCGTGATGCCGAGCGGAATCCAGCGGCGCGCGCCGTTCACACCCTTGCCGATGTGCGGAATCAGCACGATCACGAGACTCAGCAAGGCCAGCAGAAACAGCTTTGGCGCGTACTTGTCCCACGTCGAAACCGGAATCCGGAACGCGATCACGCCGACCACCGAGCCCATGACCACGAAGATGATCTGGCGCACGAGAAACGCCCAGTCGCGATACGACGAGTACTTCGGCGAGTCCGGCATCGCAATCGACGCCGAGTACACCATCACGATGCCGAGGCCGAGCAGCGCGATCACCACCCACAGCAGCGAGTGGTCGTAATCGAGCATGCGCGAGCGCAGCGGACGCACGCCGTTGACGGCGCTCGCGAGGCCGCTCGTGGTGCGGCCCGCGCTGGCATTACCGACTGAGCCGCGCTGTCTGGCGAGGCGCGAACCGAAGCGTTCCGACCAGCTCATATCATCGTCCCCCGTTCGGCAGCGATGTCTTCGACCGTGCTGCGGAACACCGCGGCACGATGCGCGTAACCCTTGAACATGTCGAAACTCGCACAGGCCGGCGACAGCAGCACCACGTCGCCCGGCTGCGCAAGCGCCGCCGCGGCGCGCGTGGCTTCTTCGAGCGTGACGTGATCGGTCATGGCGATGCCGGTGTCGGCGAGCGCGGCACGAATCAGCGGCGCATCGCGGCCGATCAGCATGACCGCACGGCACCAGCGCATCACCGGTGCGGCGAGCGGTTCGAATTCCTGGCCCTTGCCGTCACCGCCCGCAATCAGCACCGCGCGCTGCGCGAGGCCGTCGAGCGCCGCGACGGTCGCGCCGACGTTGGTGCCCTTGCTGTCGTCCACATAGTCGATGCCGTCGATCGAGGCAATCAGTTCCACGCGATGCGGCTCGCCGCGGTACTCGCGCAAGCCGTGCAGCAGCGGTGCGCCCGGCAGGTCGATGGCCCGCGCCAGTGCATACGCGGCGAGCGCATTGGCGGCATTGTGCAGGCCGCGGATGCGCAACGCGTCAGCCGGCATCAGGCGCTTGAGGGCGATGTTTTGCGGCGCGGCCGTCTCGTGCTTGCGACGGCGGGTCGGCGCGGGTTCGTCAGTGGCGTCACGGTCATGCGCTTCGACGAGCCAGATAATGCCGTTGTCGCGCATCAGGCCGTAGTCGCCCGGGCGGGTCGGCTCGGTGACGCCGAAGGTGACGATCGGTACCGTCGCGTCGCCCGCGGGCGCGAGCGCCATCACGCGAGCGTCGTCGCGGTTCAGCACACGCACGGTCTGTGCTCCGAAGATCCGGCCCTTCGCCGCAGCGTAAGCGTCGAGACCACCATGCCAATCGAGATGGTCCTGCGTGATATTGAGAACGACCGCCGCGTCCGGTGCAAACGTATGCGCCGTTTCCAACTGGAAGCTCGACAGTTCGAGCACCCAGACATCGGGCAGTGCGGTGTTGTCGATGGCTTCCGTGAGTTTGTCGAGCGCGGCCGGGCTGATGTTGCCCGCCACCGCGACCTTCTTGCCGGCGCGTTCGCACAGCAGGCCAGTCAGGCTCGTCGTGGTGGTCTTGCCGTTGGTGCCGGTGATCGCAATAACCTTCGGCGCATAGCCGCTCTCGCCGAGCGTCTTCAGCGCCTGGGCGAAAAATTCGAGCTCGCCCCACACCGGGATGTCCTTTTCGCGCGCTTCGGCGATCAGCGGCAGCAGGTCGGCGGCGAGCGGCGACAGGCCGGGGCTGATCGCCACCAGTTCGACACCGTCGAGGAGCACAGGCGAAAACGGCCCGCCGACAAACTCGGCATCGATGCCATGCGCTTCCAGCCCGGACAGGTTCGGCGGCACCTCGCGCGTGTCAGCCACGCGCAGCCGACACCCGTGCCGCGCGCACCAGCGCGCCATCGCGAGACCCGATTCACCGAGTCCCAGCACAAGCACCATCGGCTTTTGCCGATCCCGAAACTTCTCGCCAAACATTGCTTTCCCTTTTACTTCGTCAACGGCTTAACGCAACTTGAGCGTGGACAAACCGAACAGACACAGCATCAACGTGATGATCCAGAAACGCACGACAACTTGCGTCTCCTTCCAGCCGGACAACTCGAAATGGTGATGCAGCGGCGCCATCTTGAAGAGGCGCCGGCCTTCGCCGTAACGGCGCTTGGTGAACTTGAACCAGGTCACCTGCAGCATCACGGAGAGCGTCTCCGCCACGAAGATGCCGCCCATGATGAAGAGCACGATTTCCTGGCGCACGATCACCGCGACCGTGCCGAGCGCGCCGCCCAGCGCGAGTGCGCCGACGTCGCCCATGAACATCTGCGCAGGGTGCGTGTTGAACCACAGGAACGCGAGCCCCGCCCCGCCCATCGCGGAACAGAAAATCAGCAGTTCGCCGGCGCCGGCGATATGCGGAAACAGCAGGTATTTCGAGTACACCGAGCTGCCCATCACATACGCGAACACACCGAGCGAAGCGCCCACCAGCACGACCGGCATGATCACCAGACCGTCGAGGCCGTCGGTCAGATTCACGGCGTTGCTGGCGCCGACGATCACCAGATACGTCAGCACGATGAAGCCCCACACGCCGAGCGGATAGCTGATCGACTTGAAGAACGGCAGCATCAGGTCGGCGTGCGGGGGCAGGCCCATCGACAGGCCGCTGCGCACCCACGCCATGAACAGGTCGAACACGCGCACATTGCTCGCTTCGGACACGCTGAAGGCGAGATAGACAGCGGCGAACAGACCGATCACCGATTGCCAGAAATATTTTTCACGCGACGACATGCCGCGCGGGTCCTTGTAGACCACCTTGCGGTAATCGTCGACCCAGCCGATCACGCCGAAACCGAACGTCACGAGGATCACGATCCAGATGAAGCGGTTGGTCAGGTCGGCCCACAGCAGCGTCGACACCGCGATGCCGAGCAGGATCAGCACGCCGCCCATGGTCGGGGTGCCGGATTTGACGAGGTGGGTTTGCGGACCGTCTTTGCGAACGGCCTGCCCCACCTTCATGGCAGTCAGCTTGCGGATCACCGCCGGGCCGCAGACGAGCCCGATCAACAGCGCGGTGATGGTCGCCGCGACAGCCCGGAAAGTCAGATAACTGAACACGCGCAAGAAGCTTGCGTCATTCTGCAGCCATTGCGCCAGCGCCAGTAGCATGCTTCGGTCCTTCTATTTCAATGTGCGCCGGGCGCTGCGCCCGGTGCGATGGGTTGTGGACTCGTTACGGCGTCCACCACGCGTTCCATTTTCATGAAGCGCGAGCCTTTCACGAGAAGCGTTGCCGCAGCGCCGTTTCCGGATAACGGCACGGCCTGCAGCAGTTGTGCGACGAGCGTGGCGACGTCGTCGACGTGATGCGCGTCCGCGCCATAGGCGGTGCAGGCATCGCGCGACGCATCGCCGAGCGCGTACAGCGCGTCGATGCCGCGCTCTTTGGCGTAGGCACCGATTTCGCGGTGAAACGCCGGACCGTTGTCGCCGACTTCGCCCATGTCGCCCATCACCAGCACGCGCGGGGACGGCCGGGAGGCGAGCACGTCGATCGCGGCACGCATCGAATCGGGATTGGCGTTGTAGGTGTCGTCGATCACCGTGGCGCCGGCAAGCGCGCCGAGCACCGCGCGCTTGACCTGCAGACGGCCTTTCACCGCACCGAACGATTCGAGGCCGCGCCGGATGGCGTCGAACGACACGCCGGCGGCGAGCGCGGCCGAAGTGGCCGCCAGCGCGTTGTGCGCGTTGTGGTCGCCGAGCACCTGCAGCGTGACATCGAGATGGCCTTGCGGCGTATCGATGCTCAGCAGGTTGCCGGTGAAGGTGCCCGTCACGGCGGCTTCGGTCACGCGGTCCGCGGCATTCAGTGCGAAGTCGACGATGCGGTTGCCGGTTGCCGCGACGCGCCAGATGCCTGCGTAGGCGTCGTCAGCCGGAAACACCGCGACACCGTCCGGTGACAGCGCGTGGATCACGCTCGCGTGTTCCAGCGCGACGGCTTCCACGGTCGCCATGAATTCCTGGTGTTCGCGCTGCGCGTTGTTCACCACGGCCACCGTCGGCTCGGCGATCTTGCCGAGCAACGCGGTTTCGCCGGGATGATTCATGCCCAGCTCGACCACCGCAAGCTGATGCGCGGCGGTGAGACGGAACAGCGTCAACGGCAGACCGATGTCGTTGTTGAAGTTGCCGGCGGTAGCCAGCCGGGCGTCCGCACCGACCGCCGCGGCAAAGATCGACGCGATCATTTCCTTGACCGTCGTCTTGCCGTTGCTGCCCGTCACGGCGACGAGCGGCATCGCGAAGCGGCGGCGCCAGCCGCGTGCGAGCGCGCCGAGTGCGGCCCGCGTGTCGGCCACCTTCAAGGCGGGCACTTGCCAGTCAGCCGGCAAGCGCGTGACCAGTGCCGCTGCGATGTTGCGGGTGGCCACCTCGGGCAGGAAGTCGTGCGCGTCGAAACGCTCACCTTTGAGCGCCACGAACAGATCGCCCGGGCCGGCGTTGCGGCTATCGGTCGAGACGCGCTCGAACCCGACGCTGTCGTCGCCCAAAACGGTCGCGCCCGGAATCAGCGCGGCGGCTTCGCGCAGGGAAAACATCGTCATTCGCCACCTCCGCGAGCGTGCGTCGCACGGGCGGCCAGCGCCAGACGTGCGTGATCCTGGTCGGAGAAAGCGCGTTTCTTGCCCATGATTTCCTGGGTTGCTTCGTGCCCCTTGCCGGCCAGTACGATCACGTCTTCACGCGCCGCGCTGCGGATCGCCTGCAGGATGGCGCTCGCGCGATCTTCAATGCGGCGGACCTTCGATGCGTCTTTCATGCCGGCGGCAATCTGGTCGAGAATCTTCTGCGGGTCTTCGCTGCGCGGGTTGTCGCTCGTCACGACCACGCTGTCCGCCAGTTTTTCCGCAATTGCCCCCATCAGCGGACGCTTGGTCGCATCGCGATCGCCGCCGCAGCCGAACATGCAGATCAGCTCGCCGCCGCGTGCCTCCGCCATTGGACGCAGCGCCAGGAGAGTCTTTTCCAGCGCGTCCGGCGTGTGAGCGTAGTCGATCACGACGAGCGGTTCGTCGTTCTGCAAGCGGCCGCCCAGGCGTTGCATGCGGCCGTTGACCGGCTCGAGCTTCGCCAGTTCGGCCAGCGCCGCGTCGAACGGCACGTCGGCGGCGAGCAGCGCGCCGAGCACGCCCAGCAGGTTGCTGACGTTGAAGGCGCCAAGCGTCTGGACTTCGACTTCGGCGTCGCCCCAGTCGGAAGTGGTCAGATAAAACGCCGTGCCGGTGGCGGTCGCGCGCACATCGGTTGCGTGCAGCCAGGCGTCGGCTTGCGGCGCGGCGGTGTCCGGCGCCTCGGTGCGTGTGCCGAGACCGTAGGCGATGGTGCGGGCATGGCCCTGGGTGCTGGCAAGCAGTCGCTGCCCGGCTGGGTCGTCGTGATTGATCACCGCGCAACGCAGTTCCGGCCATGCGAACAGGCGCGCCTTGGCGGCCTCGTACGCGGCGAAGGTGCCGTGGTAGTCGAGGTGGTCCTGGGTGAGATTGGTGAACACGGCGATCTCGAACGCCGTGCCGTTCACGCGTCCCTGGTGCAGCGCATGCGACGACACTTCCATCGCCACTGCTCTCGCGCCCGCATCGTGTAGCTGCGCGAGACTGCGCTGCAATTGCGGCGCGTCCGGCGTCGTGAAGCCGGTGTGCACAAGGTGACCAGGCATGCCGCTGCCGAGCGTGCCGATGATCGCGCAGGGCGTACCGAGCGCGCTCAGCGCGGCGGCAATCCACTGGCTGCACGAGGTCTTGCCATTGGTGCCCGTGACGCCAACCATCCGCATCGCGTCGCTCGGGTCGCCGTACCAGCTACTGGCGATCGAACCCGCCAGCTCGTTCAGCGCGGGCACGGCGAGCGCCATTGCGGGATCCGGCGAGCCCGTGAAATTTTCAGGCTGGAACAGCACCGCGGCCGCGCCGCGTTCGATCGCGCTGTCGATAAACGGGCGGTTATCGGCACCGTCGACGGCATAGGCGAGAAACACGTCACCCGCCGCGAGCGAGCGCGTATCGGCGTGCAGATGAGCGCCTGGCTGCACGCGAGCGCGCAGCCAGGTGAGTGCGTCGGCGATTTGCCGGTGCGCTGGATGCTTCGAACGTAGCGCACTCATCGAACGACTCCCGGATGGCTTTTCGCGTTGGCCGCGATGGTCAATTTTTTGGCGCCGCCACCTGTAGCCAGTTTCCTGGCGGCCGCCGGCGGCAGGGTCGGAGCGGCGGGCGCGACCGGCGCCGAATCATCCGATACCACCATCTGCTTGACCGGCATGTCCGGCGGGATATTGAGCGAGCGCAGCGTGTCGCCCGCGATTGCCGAGAACACGGGACCCGACACCTGACCGCCGAAGTGGCTGCCGGCGGTCGGCTCATCCACCGAGACGGCGACCACGATGCGCGGATTGGGCATCGGCGCCATACCGACGAACGAAGCGCGGTACTTCGATTTGTCGTAGCCGTGCGCGCCGTGCTTGTACGCGGTGCCGCTCTTGCCGCCTACGCGGTAACCGGGCACGGCCGCATCCGGCGAGGTGCCGCCGGGCGCGACCACGGTTTCGAGCATCGCGCGCACTTCGCGGGCGGTAACCGGCGAGAAAATCTGCGGCCCGTTGACCGGCTGATCGCCCGGGTTGCGGAAAATCGTCACCGGCAGGATTTCGCCGTCGTGAGCGATGGCGGTGTACGCGCGCGCCAACTGGAACAGCGAGGCCGACAGGCCGTAGCCGTACGACATCGTCGCCTGCTCGATGCGGCGCCAGCTCTTCCACGGCCGCAAATGCCCCGCGGTCGCGCCGGGGAAGCCGATTTTCGGCGCCTGGCCAAGACCGATGCTGGTATACATATTCCACATCTCTTCGGGCTTGAGCGTCATCGCGATCTTCGTCGCGCCGATGTTGCTCGATTTCTGAATCACGCCGCCGACCGTCAGCACGCCGAACGCGCTGTCGTCGGTGATCGTCGCGCCATCGAGACTAAAGTGGCCCGGCCCCGTGTCTACCAGTGTAGTCGGCGCCACGCGATGCAGATCGAGCGCGAGCGAGATCGTAAACGGCTTCATGATCGAGCCCGGCTCGAACTCGTCGGTCAGCACGCGGTTGCGCAACTGGTCGCCGGTCAGGTGCGAGCGGTCGTTCGGGTTGAAGGTCGGATAATTGACGAGCGCCAGCACTTCGCCGGTACGCACGTCGATCACCATGGCCGCGCCCGCCTTGGCCTTGAATTTTTCGACCGCGGCTTTCAGGTTCGTATACGCGATGTACTGGATCTTGCTGTCGATCGCCAGATCCACGTCCTGGCCGTTGTGCGGCACGACCTGTTCGTCGACGTCCTCGATAATGTGCCCCATCCGGTCCTTGATGACGCGGCGGATGCCCGGCATGCCCTCGAGCTGCTTCTGGTCGCCGAGCTCGACGCCTTCCTGGCCCTCGTCCTCGACGTTGGTGAAGCCGATCAGGTGGGCTGCAATTTCGCCTTCCGGATAGAAGCGCTTGTATTCGTCACGCTGATAGATACCGGGAATGTCGAGAGCCGCCACCTGCGCGGCGACGTCGACCGGCACCTGGCGTTTCACATAGACGAAGTTCTTGTCTTCGGAAAGCTTGGCGCGCAGTTCCGTATTCGTCATACCGAGCAGCTTGCCGAGCGCGGCCAGCTTGTCTGCGCCGAGATCGTCGGGCACGGCTTCAGGAATCGCCCAGATGGCGCGCACCGGCAAGCTCGTGGCGAGCACGAGACCGTTGCGGTCGAGAATCTTGCCGCGCGTAGCCGGCAACTCCAGCGTACGCTGGTAGCGGCTTTCGCCCTGCTTCTGATAGAAGGCGTTGCCCGGACCCTGAATCCAGAAGGCGCGTCCGGCGAGCGCGACGAACGCCATGAACAGCATGAACACGACGAGCTTCGAGCGCCACATCGGCAGGCGCACAGACAGAATCGGGTTCGAGGCGAACGGGACGCTCTTGCGACTCGACGTCTTTTTCATCGCGCGCCCCCATGACGGTTGGTGAGCGGGGTCGATGCCGGAACCGGCGCCGAAGTGGGCACCGGGGCGTCTTCAGCCGTGGCGGCGCCCGGGTCGAGCGTCAGGTACTGGGTGCGGCCGGTCGTAACGGCCTGCATTTTCAGCGAATCCGTCGCAATCTGCTCGATGCGCGAGGTCTTCGACAGCGCGCTCTGCTGATATTGAAGCTGCGAGTAGTCCTGCTGCAGTTGGCGCTCCTGAGATTGCGCCCGCTGCAACTGGATGAAGATCTGACGCTGCTGATTTGTGGCGTTGACTACAGACAATGCACAACCCATTACAACAATCAGCAGAAAGATATTGAGGCGGCTCATGGCGCGATACGCTCCGCCACGCGCATCACAGCAGAACGGGCGCGCGGGTTGGCGGCGACTTCTGCGTCACTCGCGAACACGCGGCCAATGATCTTGAGCGGCGGGCTGGGCAGATCGACCGCACGGATCGGCAGGCGACGGTCGACCGCGGGCGTACTGGCGTGCGCCTGCATGAACCGTTTGACGATCCGATCCTCGAGCGAATGAAAGCTGATCACCACCAGCCGCCCCCCTTGCTCCAGCAGCGCTAACGCTGCTTCTAAAACGACTTGCAGCTCCGCAAGCTCTTGATTGATGTGAATCCGTATAGCCTGAAAGGTGCGGGTTGCCGGATCCTTGCCCTTCTCACGGGTCTTGACGACGTTAGCCACGATTTGGGCAAGCTCGCCCGTGCTGACGAGAGGCCCAAGACGGTCGGACTCTGCCCGGCGAGCAACAAGCGCCTTTGCAATCTGAAAAGCAAACCGTTCTTCCCCATAATCTCGTATTACCTCCGTCAGTTCCTGCACCGTGGCCCGCGCCAGCCAGTCAGCGGCAGACTCGCCGCGCGTCGGGTCCATCCGCATGTCGAGCGGGCCGTCGGCGCGGAAACTGAAGCCCCGCTCCGGATCGTCGACTTGCGGCGACGACACGCCCAGATCCAGCAACACCCCCGACACCCGCCCTACCCCGCGCTCCGCAATCGCGTCGCGCAGTGAAGCAAAACTCTCGTGCACGATCTCAAAGCGCGGATCGACGATCTTCTGGGCCGTGGCGATGGCGAGCGGGTCTTTGTCGAACGCGATCAGCCGTCCCGACTCAGCCAGCTTGCCCAACACCGCACGGCTATGACCGCCGCGCCCGAACGTGCCGTCCACATAAACACCGTCCGGGCGCTTGACCAACGCCTCGACCGCTTCTTCCAGCAGCACCGTGCGATGCTGCAATTCGTTTCCCATCGCAGGTGCCATATATGTAAACCGCGATCAGAACGTGAAATTCTTCAACGCATCCGGCATGCCCTGCGCCATCGCCGCCTGTTCCTTGGCTGCGTAGGTTTGTGCATCCCACAACTCGAAGTGACTACCCATACCCAACAACATCACTTCCTTTTCCAGCGAAGCCGCCATCCGCAATTCAGGAGAGACCAGCACGCGGCCGGCGCCGTCAAGATCGACATCCGAAGCATTGCCAAGGAAAATCCGGCGCCACCAGTGCGCGTCCATCGGCAAGGCGGCGATCTTGGTGCGGAAGACTTCCCATTCCGGGCGCGGAAACAGCAACAGGCAGCCGTCCGGGTGCTTGGTGATCGTCACCCGGCCCTCTGCCTGTCCTTGCAGCGCATCCCGATAGCGAGCCGGGACGGACATCCGCCCCTTCGCATCGAGTGTCAGCGCCGACGCCCCTTGGAACACTTCCGCTCTCCCCTGTTACGGCGCGACGCGCCGCTCGCCTGTTCTCGAAAATTTACCCGAATACCCCTCGGGAATCACACAAAAATACACTTTCTCACACTGTCTCCCACTTTAGAGGAAGGCCAAACGGGGGTCAAGGGAGAAGCGCGGATTTTTAACGAAATTTGTTTGTTAGAACAAGGACTTAGCGCGACTCCTTCACGTCAGACCTAAAACGGAAAACCGTTATAAATGAATGCACTAGTGCAACTTGTGAAGGTGATACGTGAAAAGTCCGGGCGAAAGGCGTGGAATCTAAGCGATCTGCGGCGGGGGATCAGACGAATCAGCGGAGGGTTTGAGGCGATTAAGCGGACGGCACGCGCGGCGCCGTCCCACTTCGGAGCAATTAGACGTAGTAAGCAGTGCGGGTCATGATTTTCGACGCGGCGCGCATGAGCGCACGCGCGGGAAACGGCAGCTCGACTCCGCCGGCGTCAAGCGCGGCTTTGCCATGCGCGGCTTCATCAGCACGCATCTGTTCGACGATGGCGCGCGACTCGAGATCCGCCTCAGGCAGCTTCTCCAGATGGCCGTCGAGATGCTGCTCGACCTGACGTTCGGTTTCCGCCATGAAGCCGAGGCTCACCCGGTCGCCAAAACGGCCGGCTACCAAACCCACTGCGAGGGCGCCCGCGTACCACAGAGGATTCAGCAGGCTCGGCCGTGAGTCCAGTGCTGCGAGACGACGCGCGGTCCACGCCAGGTGATCTTCCTCTTCGCGGGCCGCATGCTCGAATGCCTCTTTCAGCGTGGGTGAACGGGTGGCGAGCTTTTGCGCCTGGTAGAGCGCTTGTGCGCAGACCTCGCCGACGTGGTTGACCCGCATCAGGCCAGCCGCATGCTCGCGCTCCGCCGGCGACAGTTCCGGCGCCTCGGCCGACCCAGGCGGCACCGGCACCGGACGGCTCATCCGCGACACACCCGTCATCGAGCGTAAACCCCGATCCAGCTCGGTAATCAATTCATCCAAAACCATCCAGCCCTCCCGGTTCGACACACCAGCCCGGATCCCCCAAAGCTCCGTGTGGCGCGCGTTTGCGGTGCAAAATCGCGCGCCGGGAACCCCGGTTAAGGGCTGATTTCATGGCCAATTTTCAATTTTAGACCATGTTGCGTAAACGAAACAGGAGCGTTCGAAGCAACCTGCTTTTTCTTTGTGCACGGTATGCCTTTTGTTACATTACCTGCAACTTCTCGCGAAGTTAGATAACAAGGCCCCGGAAGCACCAAAAATATTCGCCTTGTACAAAAAATTCGCATTTCCTTGGAGATCATTCGATGAAAAAGTCGCTTCTCGCTCTCGCAGCATTGGGCGCGTTTGCTGGTGTCGCTCATGCGCAGAGCAGCGTGACCTTGTACGGCATCATTGACGAAGGTTTCAACGTCAACACGAACTCGGGTGGCAAGCACCTGTACAACCTGTCGGCTGGTGTACTGCAAGGTAGCCGTTGGGGCCTGCGTGGCACTGAAGACCTCGGCGGTGGCCTGAAGGCAATCTTCGTGCTGGAAAACGGTTTTGACGAGAACACCGGCAAGCTGAATCAAGGCGGTCTCGAGTTCGGCCGTCAAGCTTATGTCGGTCTGTCGAGCGGCTACGGCACGGTTACCGCAGGTCGTCAGTACGACTCCGTGGTTGACTATGTCGGCCCGCTGGAAGTCGGTGATCAGTGGGGCGGCTACATCGCCGCTCACCCGGGCGACATCGACAACTTCAACAACTCGTACCGCACCAACAACACCATCAAGTACACGAGCGCGAACTACAACGGCCTGACGTTCGGCGGCACGTATAGCTTCGGTGGCATCGCGGGCAACATCTCGTCGAACCAGATCTGGTCGTTGGGCGCTGGCTACAACAACGGTCCTCTCATTCTCGGCGTCGGTTACCTGAACGCACGCACCCCGGCAGCGTCGGGCGGCCTGTTCAACGACGGCGGCACGATCGCAACCAACACGCCGAAGACGGCTACGGCAGCTGCTAACTATGCAGTGACTTCGACGGTTTACAGCGGCTTCGCATCGGCTAACACGTACCAGGTGATCGGTGCGGGTGGTGCATACACGTTCGGCGCAGCAACGATCGGCGCAACGTACTCGAACATCCGTTTCGGCAACCTGGGCAAGACGTTCTCGTCGCCGTACACTGGCCAGTCGGCTACGTTCAACAATGCGGAACTCAACTTCAAGTATCAGTTGACCCCGGCACTGCTGATCGGCGCTGCATATGACTACACGCGCGGCGTCCAGATCGGTAACGCCTCGCGTGCTCAGTACCACCAAGGCGCACTGGGCGTGGACTACTTCCTGTCCAAGCGCACCGACGTGTACCTGACGGGTGTGTATCAACATGCTTTGGGCGAAACGCTGAATTCGTCGGGCGCTACGGTCGCAGCAACGGCAGACATCAACGGCCTGTCGGCTTCGTCGAACCAGAACCAGTTCACGGCTCGCATCGGTATCCGTCACAAGTTCTAATAAGTCGTAATAAAGCAGTACGCCTCAAAGGCGCCTTCGGGCGCTTTTTTCTTGGCTGTAGCCTTTGGCTGCCGCGTGAGTGGCACGTGCGACGGCTGCCCAGAACCGGCGACCCGGCTCCACGGTGCTCGGCCCGCAGCCCGAATCCGGACCGCAAAACGACAAAAAGCCCAACAGGCGTGATCCTGTTGGGCTTTTTTACAGATCGCTCCGGCTTGGCGGAACCTTACTTGCGGCGGCTCGCAGCCAGGCGACTCAGCGTGGGCCTCACGCGACTAATTCGGCTTCGCCGCTATCAACCTGGCAGCTACGTCAATCAACCCGATGTTCCCGCAAGGGCGGGCTCGAGCTACACCCGGCCGTCGCGCAATTCCCGTCGCAAGATCTTGCCAACGTTGCTCTTTGGCAGTTCGGTGCGAAACTCGATAATCTTGGGCCGCTTGTAACCGGTGAGCTGCTCCTTGCAAAACGCGAAGATGTCCGCATCGGTCAGCGCCTGATCCTTCTTGACCACGAAGAGCTTCACCGCTTCGCCCGAATGCTGGTCAGGCACGCCGACCGCCGCGACTTCGAACACGCCCGGCAGCTTGGCAACCACATCCTCGACCTCGTTCGGATACACGTTGAAGCCGGACACCAGAATCATGTCCTTCTTGCGATCGACAATCTTTACATATCCAGCGTCGCTCACAATGCCGACGTCGCCCGACTTGAAGAAGCCATCCGGCGTCATCACCTTGGCGGTTTCATCCGGCCGGTTCCAGTAGCCGGCCATCACCTGCGGACCGCGAATGCAGATTTCGCCTGGCTGGCCGAGCGGCACCTCGTTGTTGTCGTCGTCGCGAATCGAGATTTCGGTCGACGGCAGCGGCAGGCCGATCGTACCGCTGTATGAGGTGACTGTCACCGGGTTGCAGGTCACGCACGGCGAAGTCTCGGACATCCCGTAACCTTCGACGATCGGGGTATGGGTCTTTTCATACCAGCGCTTGGCCACCGCTTCCTGCACCGCCATCCCGCCGCCGTTCGCGACAAGCAGATTCGAGAAGTTGAGCTTGTCGAAATCAGGATGGTTGAGCATCGCGTTATAGAGCGTGTTGACCGCGGGAATGGTGGTGATCGCGTAACCCTGCAGTTCCTTGATCATGCCGCCGATGTCGCGCGGGTTCGGAATCAATACGCCGAGACCACCGGTGCGAACGGTCAGCAGGCCGCAAACCGTCAACGCGAAGATGTGATACAGCGGCAGCGCGACAACCGTGATGAACTGGTCGATGTCGCCTCGTCCCGCGCGAGCCGGATCAAGCCATATTTGCGACTGCAAGACGTTGGCGATCAAATTGCGATGCGTCAGGGTTGCGCCTTTCGCAACGCCGGTCGTGCCGCCCGTATACTGCAGGAACGCCACGTCCTCCGGTCCTTGCTTGACCGGCCTGAATTCGTGATGCACACCTTCAGCAATCGCGGCGTTGAACTTGATGTGGCCGGGCAAGCTCCACGCCGGCACCATCTTTTTCACGCGGCGCACGACGAAGTTGACGATGAGCCCTTTCGCGCCCATCAGATCGCCCATTGCGGCGACGATCACGTGCTTGATCGCCGTATTGCGCACGACCGCCTGCAGCGTCACCGCGAAATTCTCGAGCAGGATGATCGCTTCGGCGCCGCTGTCCTTGAGCTGATGTTCGAGCTCGCGCGGTGTGTACAGCGGGTTCACGTTCACCACCACGTAGCCGGCACGCAGAATCGCCGCAATCGCGACCGGATACTGCAGCACGTTTGGCATCATGATGGCGATGCGAGCGCCGCGTGCAAGGCCCTTCGACTGGAACCAGGCCGCGAGCTTGCGCGACAAGGTGTCGAGCCCACCATACGTGATCTGCTTGCCCATGCAGACGAACGCCGGCTTGGCGCGATATTCACGGAAGCTTTCTTCGAACAGGTCTGCAACGGACGAGTACTGACTCGTATCGATCTCTGCTGGAACGCCGGGCGGATATGATTTCAGCCAGATTTTTTCCATGCGGCGTCTCCTCCTTTATTTTCGAATGGTCGTGCTAAAAACGCATCGTAGCATGCGACTCACTCCACTATCCGCGAAATGGGCATGGGTTAGACGCCCCCCTCGAACGCGGTTCGCACTGGATGGCGCGCGGTCTGCGCGGTAAGTGAGCGGGGGTTTCAAATGCGCTCGACTTCGACGAGGCAGTCATAAAAAGTAGCCGAGCCGCCCAGGTCGGTCAGCGCCTGGCTCGTCACCTGGTTCGCATTGCGACCGTCGGGCGCAAGTTTCTTCCACCAGATGGACAAGCCAACCACGAGACCTTCGCGCGCCTTGTCGGTGACGCGCGCGCGTGCCTGCATCGAACCGCGATCGTTAAAGATACGGACAAGATCGCCGTCCATCACGTCACGAAGCTGCGCATCGGCGGGATGAATGTCGAGATGAGGTTCGCCTTCCGTCGAGCGCAAACTTTCGACGTTGACGAACGTGCTGTTCAGGAAGTTACGGGCCGGCGGCGAAATCATCGCTAATGGATAACGGGCTGCGAGTTCCGGGTCGCCGTCGGCGGACTCGTAAGGCGGCAAATAGTCGGGCAGCGGATCGAGCCCCTGCTGCGCCAGACGCTCGCTGAAAAACTCACACTTGCCCGAGGGCGTGCGGAATCTCCCTTCGGCAAACGGGGCGTCGGGGAGATCGAGTTTCACCCATCCGCTGCGCTTTAACGATTCCCAGTCGGTACCGCCATAAACCGCGTCGTTCCAATGTAACGCGTGCGCCGCCACGGTCTCGTCGCTCTCGAACAATGCGGGCTCTTGAAGGTTCATATGGCGGGCGATGCCACGGAAAATTTCGGTGTTGGGCCGTGCCTGCCCCACCGGCTGGATAGCCGGGAGGTTCACCATCACGTGTGTGTGGCCGTAGGATTTGTGCAGGTCAAGGTGCTCGAGCTGGGTGGTCGCGGGCAGCAACAGGTCGGCGTAGTCTGCGGTATCGGTCTGGAAATGTTCAAGGACGATCGTGAACAGGTCCTCTCGCGCAAAGCCCGCAGCAACCCGCTCCGAGTCCGGCGCAACTGCGACAGGATTCGAGTTATAGACGATCACCGCCTCGACCTTGGGACCGAATTGCGCGTCGCCAGGATGCAGCAAGGCGTCGCCGATTGCGTTCATGTTAATGACGCGCGGCTCCATGGCCGGCCATCCGGGAATCAGATCGGGACGTTGCAAGGCGTGAGAATCAACCGGCGTCCACCCCGAGGAGGAAAGCAAGGCTCCGCCGGACCGTTCGCGCCAGGCGCCGGTCAGCGAGGGCAGACAGGCGATCGCACGCACTGCGTTGCCGCCGCCGCGCACTCGCTGCAAGCCGTAATTCATGCGAATCGCGGCCTTGCGGGTTGTGCCGTAGAGGCGGGCAAGATCGACAATCGTTTGTTCGTCGATTCCGCAGATTTGCGCGACGCGAGCGGGTGTATACGTCAGCGCCCGAGCCTTCAATGCCTCAAAACCCAGCGTATGGTCGGCAATATAGGCATGATCGAGCAGATCTTCGGTGATCAGCACGTTCATCATCCCGAGCGCGAGTGCCCCGTCGGTGCCTGGCTTGAGCGCGATATGCTGATGGCACTTTTCCGCCGTCAACGAACGATACGGGTCGATCGCGATAAGGCGCGCGCCGTGACGTTTGGCCTCCTGGGCCCGGGTCCAGAAATGCAAATTCGACGCGATCGGATTCGCCCCCCAGATCAGGATGAGCTCGCTTTCGGCGAAAAACTCCGTCAGCATGCCGAGACTCGCACCATAGGTGTATTTGAGTCCGGCGGCGCCAGCTGCCGCACAAATCGTGCGGTCGAGTCGGGACGCGCCCAGCTTGTGGAAGAACCGTTGGGCGATGCTATCGCCTTGCACCAGACCCATCGTGCCCGCATAGCTGTATGGGACGATCGCCTCGGGCGCACGCGCTGCGATCTCCGCCAGGCGCGTCGCCGCTAACTGCAGCGCTTCATCCCAGCCGATTGGCTCGAAACGGCCCTCGCCCTTTGCGCCGACGCGACGCATCGGCGTAGTCAGCCGGCGCGGATGATGAACGCGCTCGGCATATCGGCTGACCTTGGTGCACAACGCACCTTGGGTCGGTGGATGATCAGGATCGCCTGCCACCTTGACCGCCCGTCCGTTCTCGATGGTTACACGCATCGCACAGGTGTCCGGGCAGTCGTGCGGGCAAACTGCGCGGGCAAATTCAGTTGGGGCATTCATTGAGGCGATCCGGGAAAGGGCGATTTGTCGCGAAATGCGATTTTATTACTTCCCCAATCACCTGCACGCGACCGTGTCGCCAAAAATGCCGGGGGGCGTAGAATTGATTATTACCGAGCCCGGGCAAAGATGCCTCGAGCAACTCACTGCACAGCGAAGTACACCCCATCATGAAACTGATCCCCGAAATCCAGGCCGCTCACGGCGAAATACAAACCCTCCGACGAACGATTCACGCACACCCAGAGCTGCGCTATGAAGAAACCCAGACCTCCGATCTGGTCGCGAAGAGCTTGAGTGACTGGGGTATCGAAGTGCATCGTGGGCTCGGTAAAACCGGGGTCGTGGGCATTCTGAAGTGTGGCAGCAGTGCGCGCTCGATCGGCTTGAGGGCCGACATGGACGCCCTTCCGATTCACGAGCTCAACAGCTTCGAGCATCGCTCGCGCCATGAAGGCAAGATGCACGCCTGCGGTCACGACGGCCATACGGCGATGCTGCTGGGCGCGGCACGGCACCTGGCGAAGCGCGGCGAGTTCGACGGCACGATCGTCTTCATTTTCCAACCGGCGGAAGAAGGTGGCGCGGGCGCACAGGCAATGATCGACGACGGACTGTTCACCCGCTTTCCGGTCGATGCAGTCTTCGGCATTCACAACTGGCCGGGTATGCCAGCAGGGCATTTTGGCGTAACCGAAGGCCCGATCATGGCGTCGAGTAACGAATTTCGCATCAAAATCAAAGGCGTAGGTTCGCACGCTGCGCTGCCTCACAACGGACGCGATCCGGTGTTCACGGCGGTGCAGATCGCCGGTGGGCTCCAAAGCATTATTACGCGCAACAAGAAACCGCTCGATACCGCGGTGCTGTCGATCACGCAGATTCACGCCGGCGATGCGGTGAACGTGGTTCCAGACGAGGCGTGGATGGCAGGCACTGTCCGCACATTCACCACTGAAACGCTCGATCTGATCGAGACACGTATGCGCAAGATTGCGGAGAATACCGCCGCTGCATATGACTGCTCGGTGGATGTCGTTTTCCATCGTAACTATCCGCCGACCGTGAATAGCGGTGAAGAGACGCGTTTTGCCGCTTCCGTCATGAAAGAGGTCGTGGGCGCGGAAAACGTCGACGAGGCCGTTGAACCCACGATGGGCGCCGAAGACTTTTCGTTCATGCTGCTGGCGAAACCCGGTTGTTATGCCTTTCTCGGGAATGGCGAGGGTGGGCATCGAGATGCTGGGCACGGTGCAGGCCCGTGCATGCTGCATAACGCGAGTTACGACTTCAACGATGAGCTTTTGCCGATTGGATCGACGTATTGGGTCAGATTGGCGCAGCGTTTCCTCGCGCAGGCATAGCCTGTCTCGGTCGTGTTGGTAAACGCGGGGCGGGAG